>JANYBR010000010.1 GCA_025360685.1 Pseudomonadota bacterium | reverse complement strand
CTTCGTTGAGTCGCGGCGTCGGAACTGGCAGCACCTGACGGCTCGCCTTGCGCCGTACGCAGATCGCCTGTTGCTGCCGGAAGCGACTCCCGGAAGCGATCCGTCGTGGTTCGGCTATACGATCACACTGCAGCCGGCGTTTAGCCCGAAGCGCGAGGCACTGACGGACTTCCTCAACCGCCACAAGATCGGCACCCGGCTGTTGTTCGCCGGAAACCTGACGCGCCAGCCTTATTTCCGGGGCAAGCCGCATCGCATAAGCGGCACACTGGAGACGACTGATCGCATCATGTTGCGTACGTTCTGGATCGGGGTGTACCCGGGACTGAGCACACGGATGCTGGACTTTGCGGCAGATAAAGTAATTGAATTCCTGGGCAAAAACGCATGATCGAGCCTTTTCCTAGACCGGTTCCCGACGTTTTGATGGCCGGCGCGTGTCCAGAGGGCTCCCGGTCGAGTAGCGGATTGGACATGAGCGAACTTGGAATCCTGATCGGATCATTGGCACCGCAGTTTTGCGCCCTATCCGGTGCCAGGGTGCTGTTGACGGGAGCGACCGGCTGGTTTGGTGTGTGGTTGCTCGACGCGTTGTGTTTGGCCGACGATTTATTGCGACTAGGGCTCCACATTACCGCGGTGTCGCGTAAGCCGGATCGATTTCTGGCGCAATTTCCGGCGTTTGCTGCAGATACGCGAATCACATGGCTAAAGGCAGACGTGCGCCAGCTTGAGCTCGCGCGCGACCAATTCACTCACGTGATACACGCAGCCACAGATTCGAGCTTAAAATTGGCGCCGGTCCCTGACGACCAGGTCGCGGAGACCATTGTGGAGGGGACCCGACGTGCATTGCGAGCAATCGGCCCTTGCTGCAAAAGCTTCTTGTTCTTGAGTTCCGGTGCTATCTATGGGCCAGCACAGGTAAACACTCTGGGCTTTACCGAAGAGCAAGCTAGCAGAACAGTCCCAGTGTCAAAAATGAGTGTGTACGCGACATCCAAACGCACGGCCGAACAACTTTGTGCGGTCGAGGCGGATCGAGGAATGCCGACCAAAATCGCACGGTGTTTCGCGTTTTTGGGCCCCCATATGCCGTTCGACAGGCATTTCGCAATTGGTAATTTCATCGCCGATGCGGTCGGTGGGCAAGTCATTCGCGTCAAGAGCGACGGTCGTGCGTTGCGATCCTATCTGTACATGACGGACCTGATTGGCGCATTGATTGCCATACTCATCGATGGCGCTGTGGGCCGACCTTACAACGTCGGATCGGACTTTACGGTGTCGATCGGGGAACTGGCGCATCGCGTCAATCAAGTAGTTGGTGGATGCGGGGTATGGATCGATGGTGCCGAATCAGATCCCCAGGATCGATATGTGCCGGATATATCGCGCTTGCGAAATGAGCTCGGATTTTGCCCCCGAGTGTCGCTAGAGCCGGCAATTGCAAAAACTGCGAACTGGCTCAGATTAAATAGCGGCGGCACCGCCCTATGACCCCGTTTGCACAAAATCTGGCGTGCAGCGCCCAACAAATGCCCAGGAGAAAGAGATGGAAATGACTATTGGCGGCAAAAAAATTGGGGCGGGACACCCCTGTTACGTCGTCGCAGAGATCGGCATAAATCACAATGGCGACCTTGCGATTGCGAAGCGACTTATTGACGTGGCCTACGGCGCCGGTTGCAGCGCGGTCAAGTTTCAGAAACGTACAGTGGAGGTTGTCTATACCGAGGTGGAATTAGCGCGGCCACGCGAAAGTCCATTTGGCGACACAAATGGCGAGTTGAAACGCGCGCTGGAGTTCGGCCGGGACCAATACCGCGAAATCGATGCGTACTGTCGATCCGTAGGAATGGTTTGGTTCGCATCGCCTTGGGATGAGGCATCGGTCGATTTTCTTGAGGAATTCTCCGTGCCCTGTCACAAGATAGCATCGGCGAGCCTCACCGACGACAGCCTATTACGCCATGTGCGCGCGACGGGGAAGCCGGTTATCCTGTCGACGGGGATGAGCACAATGGCGCAGATTGATCATGCGGTCCAAGTGCTTGGGCGCGAAGACCTTATCATCTTGCATGCGACCAGCACTTATCCGGCGAACTATGATGAACTAAATCTCAGAGTGATTCCAGTACTAGCCCAGCGCTTTGGTGTGCCCATCGGGTACTCCGGACATGAGACCGGAATACCATCCTCAGTCGCCGCAGTCGCACTTGGAGCATGCATGGTCGAGCGGCACTTGACCCTTGACCGGGCGATGTGGGGCAGCGATCAGGCTGCATCGTTGGAACCGAATGGCATCACGCGTCTGATGCGGGATGTTCGGCTGATCGAATCGTCAATGGGCGATGGTCAAAAGCGACTGATGGAGCGGGAAGTGCCCATCATGCAGAAATTGCGCCGTGTTGGGCTCTGAGCGACTCGCCTTGGTACGGGCGCTCGTCATGGATGTTGATGGGGTGCTCACGGATGGAACGTTCCAGTGGACCATTTCTGGCGAAGAATCCAAGCGTTTTTGCTTTGCCGACCTCATGGGACTATCACGGGCGCGCAAGGCTGGCATCGTCCTCGGA
>JANYBR010000524.1 GCA_025360685.1 Pseudomonadota bacterium | reverse complement strand
ACTACGGTTTCGGGGGCCTTTGCTTCGACAGTCGCCGCGACAACTGGAGTTTGGTCATGACCGCTGAAGCTGGCTTGGTCATATAGAGCGATTTGAACATAACCACCTTCGTTCGAGACATTCTCGATTTTGATTGTGAGAACGGATTGGCCGGGGCCTGTCGCGGCAGCCAGTGGCAAGCTGTAGAGCAGAGAACCGAAGAGCGGGATCACAATTGATAACCCCCAATTTGACTTGGGGCTCTTCACCGCTCTAGGCGGCGAAAATATATTTAACGTAGGTAACACGGATAGCCCACCTAAATTTAAGCAAAGTCTGGACGCAAGCGCCGTCGTTCTCAAGTCAACAACCACATTGCAATACCGATCAACAAGAGTCCTCCGATCACGACCGAGGAAAACACTGCCAGCGAAACCCCGCCCGAGCGAAATGTTTGACTTCTGACCAAGTATTGACCTCCAAATTTACAACTTCGAACATGCAAGCCGACAGCAATTCCAGCCGTACGACGACCAGCGACATGCAGCTAGACAGCAACCCTTGAAGCTGTTGCCAGCTTAGACGCTACGGGCGTCGTAAGCCGCTTTCCACAGGAGGCGATCGAATGGCGGTTCGAAACCACCCGTCTTATATCCTGCCTGGGGCATTTCGATCTTAACATTCCCATAATCCGGACCGTAATCCACAAGAACGCTGTGCTGCTGGGTGCTGTCGTTTCTGATTCGATAGATGCCGCGTGTCGCCATGACAAAACCTCTCCCTGTTCGCTCGAAATCAGACATCTCTTTGCAATCGGCCACTTTATGCGGAAGTATCTTTCTTGCGAGGTTGGCTCGCAATCCGCTTCAGAAGAGCCGTTTGCCGGAAAAATTGCACTCTAGGTTGGGCGGGACTTCCCAGAACGGCTGCTCCGGGCGGCACGTCTGCGATCACACCGGCCTGTGCTCCTATTTTTGCGCCCTGTCCGATTTTCAGGTGGCCCGCAATCGCCGCTTGCCCACCGATCTGGACGAAATCGTCAACAACCGTCGAACCGGCAATGCCGACTTGGGCCACGACGACACAATAGCGACCGAGGCGAACGTTGTGCCCGATCTGCACTAGGTTATCGAGGCGCGTACCTGCTCCGATCACCGTGTCTTGCACCGAGCCTCGATCAACGCAGCTATTGGCACCAACTTCAACATCGTCCTCAATAATTACGCGACCGAGCTGCGGCACAGTCAAAAAACCGCAGTCGGTTGATGCAAAACTGAAGCCTTCCTGGCCAATGCGGGCGCCTGGATAAATATAGACGCGCGCGCCGAGAAAAGTGTGGCTGAGACTAGCATGTGCGCCGATCCGACAATCTTGGCCGACCACAACTCCCGGTCCGACTGAGACGTACGAGCCAAGTTTACTGCCAGCGCCGATTTCGGCTCCGGCTTCGATGGTGCAAAACGCGCCAACCTCGGCAGTTGGATCGACGTGTGCATGTTCATCGACAAAGGCTGTGGGATGAATCGAGGGCGCAACAAGATCGGCTGGGTGAAACAACTTGGCGGTACGTGCCCAACCCTCATAGGGATTCTTCGTGACGATCGCGACTGTCGATTTTGGTACTCGTGCCAGCATGTCGGGATGAACGATCACGGCTCCGGCCTCAGTGTGTTCGAGCAGCGAGGCATAGCGCCGATTGTCAAGAAAACTTACTTCACTCGGCTGCGCGGAATGTAGCGGTGCGATACCGGTCAACAAAAGGTCTAGGTCAGGGGCTACTCCGAAAGCCGCCTTCGCGACGGTCGCAAGAGAGTGTGGACCACGTCGCGCAAAAAAGCGTGCGTCGCCGATCTGACTGGAGATTTGTTGTATGACACGTTCTCCTGATGAGCGAGTGGCGCTCGCCGCGCTTTCGACGTGGCTATTTTCGGTGCGATGAGCGCAGCCATCGCTCGTCTCGCAAACCATCTACCTCGACACCGCTTTTTGCAAGAATTCAAGGACTTGGAAGGCTCGGTGACTTTCAGATCCAGCGTTGAGGCGATCTGGTACTGCGCGAGGGCCTTGGTTGACTCGACGACCCCTTGCCCCTGCTGCTCTCAATGGCCCAACTTAACTCGTTTCCTGCCTAGACGGGTTACGATGTAGTTCCCCTCTACAGGGCGAATGTACGCCAACGCCAACAGGCGGTCGAAATAGCTGGGAGACGTTGAGCTTGACGGCGGCGCGCCGCTCGACAGGTCCCGCAGCAACACAAATTCTGCGTATGCCAAATGTGGCTGCGTATTCATCGTCGCAGTTTTATCGTTAGTGCGGGCACTGATCAATCTCGCTGCCCGCCGCGCCATGCTCCTGATCAATTTCCTCAGACACACCGCCCCTCTCGGCTCGCCTGCGTTCAGTATTGAGCCACGGCCGAGGGACATCGGCTATGCAGTAACCTCTATGACGCTGGTACAAAAAAGCCGTCAGGCCACGTCTACAACACCTTCAATACCCAGCCTCACCTAACCACCCGCCCAACACTTCGCCTCCTTCGAGGCGAAGCGTTCAGAACGTGGGTCGCAGCTACTGCTGCCGCATAAGTGCAGTGGCACGTCCGGCACTATTGCAAACCAAGTCAGTTAACTTGATGGGGTGGACGGCCCCTGTGAGCGGCGTCGAAGCGCCATAGGGTGGCCGTTGACTTTGCGTCCACCAAAACAGGAGCCATCCACCATGAAGATTACCACGATCGGTCTGGATCTCGCCAAGAACGTATTCCAGGTTCACGG
>JANYBR010000388.1 GCA_025360685.1 Pseudomonadota bacterium | reverse complement strand
GTCATGCACAGCATTGCAATCAGAGCGCCGCCCGGCGCTCGTGCGGCGCGAGGTTTCGACCGTATTGCCGCCGAGCTGACGAAGCTCGCACGTTCCGGATCATCTTTGGGAGAATGTGAGCGTGTCATCGCCTTAGTCTATCGTTCGCACTGCTAAGAGATCGGCGTTGTATGTTCCTCCTTCGTATACCGTTCTGGCGATCTATGGAACTGATCATGACAAAGAAGCGAAGCAGAAATAGTAGGCGCGGTCCTGGAAGCGTTCAAATGTGACCACTTCAATTCTCGCTCCTATGGTTGCAGCACATAGGTGCCCGGAGCATCGCCGATCACGACAAGGCCCTTTTCGGCGGCGCCCATGGCTGGCGGCGGCGCCTTCTCGATGGATTGAAGGTCGAGCCATTCCAGCCAGCACGGCCACCACGACCTTTCATGATGAACCGCCGTTGCCTGCCAGGAATCGGGATCGACGTAGGCTTCATTCTCCTTGTGGGTTGCGATCTGATGGCGACTATGCGGCTGGCTGGGCGGATTGACGATGCCCGCATTGTGTCCGCCATTGGTCAATACGAACCTCACGTCGGCGTCCGTCAGCATTTGAATCTTGTAAACGGAGCGCCAGGGCGCGACGTGATCCCGGATCGTGCTGACCGCGAACAGCGGCGCCCGGATATCCCGCAAGGAGACTGGCTTTCCCTCGACAAGGTAGTGGCCTTCGGCAAGATCGTTTTCGAGAAACAGCCGGCGCAGGTATTCCGAATGCATGCGTGCGGGCATGCGGGTGGTGTCTGCATTCCATGCCAGGAGGTCGATCATCGGCCCACGCTGGCCCATCAGATAGTCCCGAACCATGGTGGACCAGATGAGGTCGTTTGAGCGCAGCAGTTGGAAAGCGCCGGCCATCTGCCTGGAATCGAGGTAACCCTCCACTTTCATTATGTCTTCGAGGAAGCGTACCTGATCCTCATCGATGAAGAGCGTGAGTTCTCCTGCCTCTCTGAAGTCCGTCTGGGCCGCGAACAGGGTCACGCCTTTCAGCCGCTGGTCCCCGTCGCGCGCCATCGCTGCCGCCGCGATGGCGAGCAGCGTTCCACCGAGACAATAGCCGACCGTATGGATCGGTCGCTCTGGAACGACCGCGGAGACGGCGTCGAGCGCCGCCATCACTCCGAGCCGGCGATAGTCCTCCAGGCTGAGGTCGCGGTCTTCCTTGGTCGGATTCTTCCAGGAGATCATGAAGACCGTGTAGCCGTGCTCGACCAGGTAGCGCACGAGCGAGTTTCCGGGCGACAGATCGAGAATGTAGTACTTCATGATCCAGGCCGGTACGATCAGGATCGGGTCGGCATGCACCTCTGTTGTCATCGGTGCATACTGGATGAGCTCGATCAGCCGGTTTCGAAAGATGACTTTGCCGGGCGTCGCCGCCACCTCGTGGCCGACGCGAAACGCTTCCGCGCCGGCCGGCTTTTGCTGATCCGCCAGCCGCCGCCAATCCTCCAAAAGGTTCTGCGCACCCTTGAGGAAGTTCGCTCCGGCCTGCCGTGCGGTCTCCTCCAGGACGACCGGATTCGTCGGCGGGAAATTCGACGGCGAAACGCTGTCGAGAAGCTGGCGAGTGACGAACGACACTACCTCCTCATGGTGCCTGGAGAGGCCCGGCACACCGGTTGCCGCATCTTGCCACCACTGCTGCGTCAGCAGGAAACCCTGCTGCAGAAGGTTGAAGGGCCAGCGCTGCCATGCCGGGTCGCCAAAACGGTTGTCCTTTGGCTGGGGCTCGATGCAGGCTAGGCAATCCTGATCGGTGGAGGCGCGGCTACCATACAACAGGAATCGCTGCCACTTCTCTGCTGATCTTTGGAGCAGTTCGAGCTGCTTGTCCGGGGATAGCAGCAAATGCTGTATCCAGTCCGCATAGGCCTGGCTCAGGGCCAGCGGCGAGAGGCTGCCTGACATGCGAGCGATGGCTTGATGGAACGGTTGATCGAGGCCGGTAAGCCAGATTTGCGGCTCGCGCGCAGCACCCATTGATGCTGACGTCCGGCCTGTCGCCGCGGTGCTTTCCTTAGCGGGCTCGATCAAGACAGGCGGATTCGAAGCGGTCGTCTGTGGCCGAGAAGACGGTTCAAGCATCCGATCCACGACGTTTTCCCCGACCATAGTCATTATCCGGCTTCACCATTGGCCGACAGCGCCTCGCGAGCGCCTCCAATCATGAGTTCGGCGCAAACCGCCTGGCGGTTACAGGCTGGACCGCGAAATTTTCTAGCGCGGCACCTGTCGCGCCGCTCGTAAGGCACCATGGCGCCATCGTTAATAGTTATCTTCAATTCGACTGTACTTGATGTGCATCAACACTGGTCGGCTGGTTCAATTGTAATAGATATCGTCATCAGTTGCGCGATTGATCAACATGAGGGCCAATGCGATCGGATCAAAAAGAATCCGGCCCGCTCGACGAAACGCGATTGAG
>JANYBR010000497.1 GCA_025360685.1 Pseudomonadota bacterium | reverse complement strand
GGCGCTCGCCTTCTCGGGCGCCAGCCCCGGCACGAAGGTGATCGCCGTCGAACCGGAGCGCTTTGACGGAATGCGGGCGTCCTTGCTGGCGGGCAAGCGAACGGCCGCCCCGGGCGGTGCACCCTCGCTCGCCGATGCGCTCATGGCGCCGATGCCCGGCGCGATTCCCTTCGCAATCGCAAAAGAACGCTTGTCGGACGCGATCACGGTGACGGATTTCGACCTTCAAAGAGCCGTCAGTTATGCCTGCCAGCGGTTGAAACTGTTGGTAGAACCGGGCGGAGCGGCGGCGCTCGCGGCTCTGCTCGCGGCGAAATTCGACATGAAAAACAAGACCATCGCGATCGTGCTGACCGGGGCGAATTGCGACCCGGCCATGGTTGCAGATTGCTGCAGGACCGTCGCGGAACCGTAATCGTCGCCGCTTACCATGTGAGTCGGATTGCTTTTCTTATCCACAGAAAACTGGTTAGCTCTGCCAATAATAATGGCGTAGGCGTTGGGGACATATGGCTGACGGCGAACGTGGCGGATCTCTGCGCTACGTAACAACAATTGCAGTTGTGATTGTGGTGCTGGCCTTGGTCGGCTGCGGGGCTCTGACCCTGTTGCCGCGCCAGAACGACCCCGTGCCCGCACGGCCCATGACGTTCAAGGACCTCGCCGCGGCCTACCAGCGCGTCCAGCCGGGACAAACCCGCGCCTCGCAGCTCGCCCGCATCGGGTTCGACCCGGGATCTGCGAATGCGCAGGCTTTGTCTTATCTGAGCGTGATCGAGCGCTTCATGCCGCGTGACTCGGTCAGGTTCGACCGGCTCGATGCGGCGCTACAGGATTGCATCGAAGCGCGCGATCATTGCACCGCGCTGGTCTTCAGACCCATGGGGCACTCGCATGCTCCGGTGCGCAGCGAATTTCTCTCGGCATTCGGGCTCGGCGCGGCCGCTGCTGGGGCGGAAAGCGTCCCTGAAGTGACGCTTCTGGTCCGCGATGGCCGCGTCGCCTTCAAAATGATATCCGGCATGCCGATGGCGCGCGCGCAAAGCCATTTCGAGGGCGTGTCCATGCCGCGCGATGGCGCAGTGATAACGCCGGTCTCTTACCGCACGGTCTACTGAAAACGAAGGGCGCCGGCAGCCTTCGCTGTCGACGCCCGTTCCTTCCGACGGCCGGTCGCTAGCGCGGCGCCAAGACCATCATCATCTGCCGGCCTTCCATTTTCGGCCACTGTTCCATCTTGGCGATGGGCTCGACGTCCTTGTGAACGCGGTTGAGCAGTTCCATGCCGAGATTCTGGTGTGCCATCTCGCGGCCGCGGAAGCGCAACGTGACTTTCACCTTGTCGCCTTCGTCGAAGAAGCGGCGCATCGCCTTCATCTTGGTGTCGTAGTCGTGGTCGTCGATGGTCGGGCGCATCTTGATCTCCTTGATCTCGATGACCTTCTGCTTCTTGCGCGCCTCGGCGGCCTTTTTCTGCTGTTCGTATTTGTATTTGCCGTAGTCCATGAGCTTGACCACGGGCGGTTTCGCTTCGGGCGAAACCTCGACCAAGTCGAAGCCTTTTTCTTCGGCAATTGCGCGGCCTTCGTCGATACCGATCGGACCATATTTGTGGCCGTCGTCTCCGATCAGAAGGATTGTGCGCGAGAATATCTCCTCATTAACTCGAGGCCCGTCCTTGGCTGGCGCCTTGTCGGGCTGTTGGAAACGTCTGGGTACTATGACTTTCTCTCCTGTGTTGAACCCGCGCGAAAACGCATTGCGCGAGGACCTTGCCTGGGGCTCGCGAAACTATGTTCGTATCTGGGCCGTGGCGGGTGTCCTCGATGCGTCGCGTGAGCGACTGCTGATGGCTTAAGAATAAGCGCGGGCGACGGAATCGCAAGGGCTATTCGGCCACATCCACCCGGGATTCAGCTTCCTTTTTGATCCGTTCTATGACGGTTTCGAGCGGCATCGGGCCAAGGTCCTTGCCCGAACGCAGACGCACCGCGACCTTTCCCTCGGCCGCCTCGCGCTCGCCTACCACGAGCATATAAGGAATCTTCTGCAGCTGGGCGTCGCGGATCTTTTTCTGCATCCGCTCATTGGCCACATCGATGTCGACCCGCAGACCGCCGGTTCCGTTGACCACAGGCGTCTGGAAGATTTTGTCCATCACCTTGTGGGCGTAGTCGGTGGCCTTCTCGCTGATCGGGATGACGCGCGCCTGTACCGGCGCGAGCCAGGTCGGAAACGCCCCGGCATAGTGCTCGATCAGGAACGCGGTGAAGCGTTCATGGCTGCCGAGCGGCGCGCGGTGGATCACGTAGACCGGATGCTCGTGGCCGTCCTCGCCGATATAGTTGAGATTGAAGGTCTGGGTCGCCATGAAGTCGAGCTGGTTCGTCGAGATCGCATATTCAGTGCCGATCACGCTCTTTATCATGAAATCGACTTTGGGGCCGTAGAACGCCGCCTCACCTTCCGACTCGACATACCGATATTCGGTTTCCTTCATCGCGGCCCGGATGATTTCTCCGGCGGCCCGCCACTGCTCCGGTTCGTCGACGAAATTGTGTTTCTTGGAAAGGTCCGGCAAGGACAGCCGCATGTAATATTCCTTGATGCCCATCATCTCGTAGTACCGGGCATGCAAATGCATCACCTTGACGAATTCCGCCTGTGCCTGGTCGGGCCGGCAATAAATGTGCGCGTCGTTCTGCGTGAAGCCGCGCACCCGCATCAGTCCCGACAGGCCGCCCGACGCTTCGTAGCGATAGCAATGGCCGTACTCGGCGAGTCTCAGCGGCAGCTCTCGATATGAATGCCGCGTCGCCAGATAAATCATATGGTGATGCGGACAGTTCATCGGCTTGAGGTAGTAGTTCTCGCCCTCGATATCGATCGGCGCGTACATGTCCTCCTTGTAGTAGGCCAGATGGCGCGAGCGGATGTAGAGCGCCTCCTTGGTGATCTCCGGAGTGGAGACGCGCTTGTAGCCGTCGCGACGCTCTTCCTGCACGGCCAGGAACTCCAGCTCCTGGCGGATGACCCTCCCGTTGGGCATCCACAGTGGCAGGCCCGCCCCGACATCGGGCGAGAAGGTGAAGAGCTCAAGCTCGCGCCCAATCTTGCGGTGGTCGCGCTTCTCCGCCTCTTCCAGGCGATGGAGATGCTCTTCCAGCTCCTTCTTGTCACGCCACGCCGTGCCATAGATGCGCTGGAGCTGCGCGTTCTTGGCGTCGCCGCGCCAATAGGCGCCAGAAATCTTCGTCAACTTGAACGCGTCGCCGATCTTCGCTGTAGTCGCAAAGTGGGGACCGCGGCACAGGTCGTGCCAGTTGCCGTG
>JANYBR010000455.1 GCA_025360685.1 Pseudomonadota bacterium | reverse complement strand
AAAAGGGTCCCGGAACGGCGCGTTCTTCGCTGTCGCTCACAACGCTGTGCGGGACGACGACTTTGCGAGCGATGCCTACGGCCGCTCGCGTTCGATTTCGACGCCGCCCGATTCGGCGCCAGGCAGGGCGTGCAGCTTTTCCACCCGGATGCGCGAAGTCTTCACGCGCGGATCCTCGAAGCAGGCAACCGCAATGCGTTCGGCCAGGGTCTCGGCGAGGTTGATATGGCCCGCAGCCAGGATGGCGCGGATTTTCCGGGTGATGGCGTCATAGTCGACCACCAGCTCCAGCTTGTCGGCGAGCACCGCGGAATCCTCGACGGCGAGGTCCACGTTGATCCGCACCGGCTGCATCTTGCCCTGTTCGTGGCCGTGCACACCGATATGGGCAAGCACCTCCAGATTGCGGATGAAGACATGCCGGATCGCAAGCGCCGCGCTGGCGATGGGAAGGCGGGTGACGTTGGAACCGGACATGGGCCTGGCTGCTGGAAAGAGCGCGCAGTTGTACCGCTTTGGTCGCGAATGCTAAAGCTCGCCCCATGAAGAAAGTTGCCGCAACACCGCGGGCTGCGCCGCAATGGTCAACGGACAAGGGATATGTCCGCATGATGATCCGCGACCTGGTCACGGAGGTGAGGCTGGGCCTGCATCCGTGGGAGCGGCATCCCGAACGGCCGCAGCGCATCGTGATTAACGTCGAGATGTACGCCGCGCCACAACCGCGACGGGGCAAGGCTGTCTCGTCCGTCGTAGATTACGACTATGTGCGCGAGGCCATCCGCAAGTGGCCGCGCCGCCGGCACACGGTGTTCATCGAGACCTTGCTCGAGGAACTGGTGACGCTCTGCTTCAAGGACAAGCGCGTTCAGGCGTGCCGCGTGTCGCTCTTCAAACCAGACATCTACAACGAAGCTGCTGGCGCCGGCGTCGAAGTCTTTCGCGTGCGCCCATGACAGGCTCGCCGGACCGTGATGGTTATGCGCTGGTCACCGGCGGCGGCGCCAGGCTCGGCGCGAGCTTGGTGCGGCGACTGGCGGCGGATGGCTGGGCCGTGGCGATCCACCACAATCAGTCGTCCAGCCAAGCCGATGTTCTGGCGAAAGAGATCAAGGCGGCCGGCGGTCGCGCTGTCACCCGCGCGGGCGATCTTGGCAAGCTCGAGCGCTTCGCCGACCTGTTCGGGCGCTCCAATGCCGGTTGGGGATTTTGTTCCTTGCTGGTGAACAATGCGTCGGCATTCGAGTATGACGACATCTCCAATGTCAGCCGCGAGAATCTGGAGAAGCTGTTCGCGGTGAACCATCACGCGCCGGTTCTGCTGGCCAAGGAATTCGCGGCGCAGCTTCGCAAAGGCTCGAGCGGCCTGATCGTCAACGTGCTCGACCAGAAGGTCTTCAACCTCAATCCGGATTTTCTCTCTTACACCTTGACCAAATCCGCGCTGGAAGCGGCGACCCGCCTGCTTGCGATCGCCATGGCGCCGCAGGTGCGCGTCTGCGGCATTGCGCCGGGTCTCACGCTTCGCAGCGGCGAGCAGACCGAGGAAGGCTTCAAGGCCGCGCACGCCAGCACGCCACTCGGGATTGGCAGCAAGCCCGAGGACGTCGCCGAAGCTCTGAGTTTCCTGACGAAAGTGCCATCGATCACCGGCACCACAATTGTCGTCGACGGCGGCCAGCATCTGCAGCCACGCACGCATGACATCATGTTCGGCTACGGCGTCCCGCCTGGCGCGCCGGTGGGAAAACCGGGGGAGTAGAGCCGCTTCGTCGTTTACTCACCATGGCCGCCCTTGAGGCGGCCACCTAGTGGGCGCGCGTCGGCGCGCCACAAGATTCATTTGATTTGCTGGGTGACCGGGTCAAGCCCGGCCATGGTGAAATGTGGGAGCGCGATCAATTCGGCGCCCGCTCGCCTAACCCACAAGCCCCACGATCTTCTTCACATCCGCCAGGATCGGTTCGGCGAGCGACTGCGCCTTCTCGGCGCCGGATTTCAGTATCCGGTCGATCTCCGCCCGGTCGGCCATTAGCCGGCGCATCTCCGCGGTGATCGGCGCTAGCTTGCTGACCGCCAGCTCCGCCAGGGTGTTCTTGAAGGTCGAGAACTGCTGACCCGCGAATTGCCGCATCACCTTCTCCGCCGTGTCGTCCGAAAGCGCGGCGTAGATGTTGATCAGGTTTTCCGCCTCCGGGCGGCCCTTGAACTCGTTCTGGTTGTTCGGCAACGGGTGTGGATCGGTCTTGGCGCGGCGGATCTTTTGCGCGATGGCGTCCGCGTCGTCGGTGAGATTGATGCGCGAATTGTCCGACTCGTCCGACTTCGACATTTTCTTGACGCCATCGCGCAGACTCATAACCCGTGTGGCAGGACCGGTGATCACCGGTTCGGGCAGCGGAAAATAGCCCGGCACGGCGTAGTCGTTGTTGAATTTCTGTGCGATGTCGCGCGCCAGTTCGAGGTGCTGCTTCTGGTCGTCGCCGACCGGCACGTGGGTGGCCTTGTAGACCAGAATGTCGGCGGCCATCAGGACCGGATAGGTGTACAGACCGACCGACGAGCGTTCCGTGTGCTTGCCGGACTTCTCCTTGAACTGGGTCATGCGGTCGAGCCATCCGACGCGCGCCACGCAATTCAAGATCCACGCCAGCTCGGCATGTTGCGGTACACGCGATTGGTTGAAGATCGGCGAACGCTTCGGATCGATGCCTCCGGCGATATAGGCAGCCGCCACCTCATAGGTCGAGCGCGTTACGTCGCCGGGTTTGCGGTAGCCGGCATCGTCGGTCAGCGCATGCATGTCCACCACGCAGAACAGGCACGCCATCTTCGCCTGCAGGGGCACCCAGTTCTTGAGCGCGCCAAGATAGTTGCCGAGATGCAGCGTGTTGGTCGGCTGCATGCCGGAAAAGGCGAGCGGGGGGTGCTTCGGCGCGTCGGTCATCGTGGCTGCTTTTCGAGAGGAGCGCGGTTATGCCCCGGCGGCCACTGCCGCTTCAAGGGGCTCGGTCTGCAGCGCCCGCAAAAGCCGCGCATGCACGGCCTTCAGCCGCTCTTCGTGGCGCACCTTATGGCCGTAGCCGTCCCGCACGTAGAAAACGTCCACGGCGCGCTCGCCATAGGTCGAGACCATGGCGGAGGAGATCGAAAGGCCCGATTGAAACAGCGCGTCGGTCACGTCATAGAGCAGGCCCGGCCGGTCCAGTCCTTCGACTTCCACTACGGTTGCGCTGGCGGATGCATCGTTGTCGAAATTGACTCGCGGCGTGACTCGAAATGCACTGGCGCGGCGCTTGACCGGCTTCTGCGCGATGGCGCGGCGCGGATAGACTTCGCCGCGCAAGGTACGCTCGATCGATTGGCGCAGCCGCTCGACGCGCGCCGCGTCGCCGAACGTGCCGGCTTCGGCGTCCTGCACCGAGAACACGTCGAGCGCGAATCCGTCCGTGGTAGTGAACGCCTTGGCGTCCACGATGGTGCCACCCGAGATCGAAACCGCTCCGGCGAGCTGCGAGAAGAGACCAGGATGATCCGGTGTGAACAGCACGATTTCCGTCACGCTCTGGAAGTCGTTGCTCTGTGCCGCCAACGAGAACAGTTCGCCCTTGGCGTCGGCGTCGGCCATCAGGCGGGCATGACGTTCATGTGCCGCTTCGTCGAATGACAACCAATAGTTGTCATAGTGCCGCGACAGCGCGCGCTCGCGCGCCTCTTTGGAAAGCCCGGCGATACGCGGCTCCAATGCCGCCTTGGCGTGCTGCACCCGCGCCGCGCGCGCCGGCATGGCGTCGCCGCCCGACATGACGCTTTCGGCTTCGTAGTAGAGCTCACGCAGCAGCTGGCCTTTCCAGCCATTCCACACGCCGGGCCCGACGGCGCGGATGTCGGCGACGGTCAGCACGAGCAGGAGGCGCAGCATTTCCGGCGTCTGCACCTGACTGACGAAATCCTTCACCGTCTTGGGATCGGCGATGTCGCGCTTCTGTGCCATGTCGCTCATGACCAGATGGTTCTTCACCAGCCACATCACGGCGGTGGTGTCTTGCGGCTTCAGACCGAGGCGAGGACACAGGCTGTTTGCGATGGCCGCGCCGACGTCGGAATGATCGCCGGGAAGGCCCTTGGCGATGTCGTGCAGCAGTATCGCGACATAGAGCGCCTCGCGCGATTTGATGCGTTTGATGATCTCCGTCGCCAGAGGATGTTCGTTCTTGTGTGCGCCATGATCGATCGCGGCGACATTGCCGACGGCGCGGATGAGATGCTCGTCGACCGTGTAGTGGTGATACATATTGAACTGCATCAGGCCGACCACGCGGCCGAACTCCGGCACGAAACGGCCGAATACGCCGGCCTCGTTCATCAGGCGTAGCGCGCGCTCGGGATTGTTGCGCGAGGACAGAATCTCGAGGAATAGCCGGTTGGCCTCAGGATCGTGGCGGACATCATCGCTGATGGCATCGAGCGAACGCGTCAGAGTGCGCAGCGCGTCGGGATGCACATCCACGCTCTTGGCATCGGCGATGTGAAAGATCCGGATCATGTTGATCGGATCGCTGCGGAAGATGCTGGCGCGCGCATTCAGCCGCCCGTTCTCCACAAAGAAATCGTCACTGCTTGTCCGCGGCTTGAGAAAGCCCGGAAGCATGCTGACGAGCGAGGGCTTGCGCTTCTTGTTCTGGTCTTCCAGCGCGGCGCAGAAAATACGTGTCAGATCACCGACATCCTTGGCCACCAGGAAGTAGGTTTTCATGAAGGCTTCGACCGCACGTCGAGGATTCTCGTCGACGAAATTCAATTGTCGCGCCAACTCGGGCTGCACATCGAATGACAGTCGCTCTTCCGCGCGTCCGACAAGGTAGTGCACCCGCACACGCACGTCCCACAGGAACGCTTCCGCCTTCTGGAAGGTTCTGTATTCCTCCTTGGTGAAGACATTGTG
>JANYBR010000445.1 GCA_025360685.1 Pseudomonadota bacterium | reverse complement strand
CGAAGCCGATGATCTGTTCGCCAAGCTGATGGGCGAGATCGTGGAACCGCGCCGCGAATTCATCCAGGTCAATGCACTGAACGCGGCGCTGGATGTCTAGGGCGAGTTTGGTTTGATCCTACCTACTCCCAAGTTCGTCATTGCCCGGCCCACGCTGTTGCTAGGCCCGTCCGGGCAACCCATTTTCTCTTCGACAAATTGGGTGGCCCGCATGAAGCGGGCGATGACGATCTGGGGGTTGGGCAAGCGATCGAGCAGGGTTCAGAGCACTTCGAACCTAAACCGTCGCTCCCACCAGCCAGCAGGCTGCGGGCGGCGCCACGCCTGAGGGAGTCTCGAACTTCTTCATCGCGGCCGCGACGCGCTCGACGATCTTGGCCTTCGTCGCGTCATCGGTTTCTGCCGCCGCGCGTGCCAAGGGTCCGATGCTGAGCGAGAACCGGGCGGCATCGAGCGCTGTGGCGGCCATGTGCATCACCGTGTCCAGCTTTTCGATCTTCACCTGCCTGAAGCCGGCGCCCTCGAGGATCGCTTTCAGGCGTGCCGGGTCTGCGAACGCGAACGGGCCGGGCGCGTTGGGATCGGGCGGCGGCTGGGCGGGCAGAAGCTCGCGGGCAGCCATGAAGGGCGTCACCGCCCAGACATTCTCCGGCATGGCGCGCCAGCAGACGAAGGCGAGCCGTCCACCCGGCTTCAGCGCCTTGTGAATATTTGCGAACGCCACTGCCGGATCGGCGAAGAACATTACGCCGAAGCGCGACGTCACGGCATCGAACTCCGACTTGAACGCATGCGTCGACGCATCGGCCTCGACGAACTCGGCCGGCTTTGACGCAGACTTGGCGCGGGCGCGCGCCACCCCGAGCATGGGCGCTGAGATGTCGAGACCTGTCGCGCGTCCGTTCGGCCCCGCGGCATCGGCAAACGCCAAGGTCGTCGTGCCGCAGCCGCAGCCGATGTCGAGCACGCGCTCACCGGGCTTGACGTTGGCGAACGAGATCAGCGCCGCATGGATCGCGGACAGGTTGCGGTCCATGCTTTCCTGCGCCTCGGCCCAGCGCTGGCCGGCCGGACCGTTCCAGTAGTCGATCTGATCCTGATTGCCGCTCATGGTGCGATCCTTTTGTAGAACACAGTTGTGTCGCAGAAGCTGCCGTCGGGCAACAAGGCATAGTCTGGAATGACCCCGACGCGGTGCCAACCCAGCCGCTCATAGAGCCGGTAACCAGGGCTGTCGGTCACCGTGTCGAGCACCAGCAGGCTGCGATCGTGGTGGCGGGCGAAACGCTCGATATCCCGCATCAATCGTTCGCCGACACCGGCGTTGCGCGCCGATCGGTGCACCAGCAATTTCTTGACCTCGGCACGATGCGGCTGGTTCGGCATCGTATCGAGACCGAGCTGCACGGTGCCCACGATCTTGTTGCCCTGGCGCGCGGCGAGCAGAACGGTCTTTCCGCCGGCGACGTCGTCGAACACCTTGCGGAAGTAGAGTGCGGCTTCCGCAATGCCAAAACCTGCCATGAACCCGACAGAGGCACCGCCCAAGACGCAATCGGCGAGAATGCCGGCAAGATCGGCGACCGCGGCCCGCACGGTCTTTGGATCGGCATCAAGTTTTTCGATGGTGACGCCCGTCACTACTTCTTCGCCTTCCTCTTGCGCATCGCCAAAGTCCGCAGGCGCAGCGCGTTGAGCTTGATGAAGCCCTGCGCGTCCTTCTGGTCGTAGGCGCCCTGGTCGTCCTCGAACGTCACCAGATCCTGGCTGTAGAGCGAGTATGGCGAGGAACGGCCGATCACCGTCACATTGCCCTTGTAGAGCTTGAGCCGCACCGTGCCCGCGACATATTCCTGGCTCTTGTCGATCAGGACTTGCAGCATCTCGCGTTCCGGCGAAAACCAGAAACCGAAATAGATCATCTCCGCATAGCGCGGCATCAGATCATCCTTGAGATGCGCCGCGCCGCGATCCAGGGTGATGGACTCCATCGCGCGGTGCGCAGTCAGCAGGATCGTACCGCCCGGCGTTTCGTAGACGCCGCGCGACTTCATGCCGACGAAACGGTTCTCGACCAGATCAAGACGGCCAATGCCATTGGCCTTGCCCAGTTCGTTCAGCCGGGTCAACAACGCTGCCGGCGAGAGTTTCTGGCCACCTACCGATACCGGATCGCCCTTTTCGAAACCAATCTCCACAACCGTCACCTTGTCGGGCGCGTCCTCGGGCGAAATCGTCCGCTGATAGACGATGCTCTCCGGTTCAACCGCAGGATCTTCGAGCACCTTTCCCTCCGACGACGAATGCAGAAGATTTGCGTCGACCGAGAACGGCGCCTCGCCGCGCTTGTCCTTGGCGATGGGGATTTGGTGCTTCTGCGCGAATTCGAGCAGCTTGGTGCGGCTCGTCAGTTCCCACTCGCGCCACGGTGCGATGATCTTGATGTCGGGATTAAGCGCATAATAGCTGAGCTCGTAGCGTACCTGGTCGTTGCCCTTTCCGGTCGAACCGTGGCTGACCGCGTCGGCACCAAGCTTCGCGGCAAGTTCGATTTGCTTCTTGGCGATCAGCGGGCGGGCGATGGACGTGCCGAGCAGGTAGACACCCTCATAGACCGCGTTGGCGCGGAACATCGGAAAGACATAGTCCCGCACGAACTCCTCGCGCACATCTTCGATGAAGATATTTTCAGGCTTGATACCCAGCATCTCGGCCTTCTTGCGCGCCGGTTCGAGCTCCTCGCCCTGCCCGAGATCGGCGGTGAAGGTGATGACCTCCGCGCCATAGGCGGTCTGCAGCCATTTCAGAATGACGGACGTATCCAGGCCTCCCGAATAGGCCAGAACAACCTTCTTCACGCCCGAAACCGCCACGACACCATCCTTGCACGAGAGACCCGGACTATAATTTCAACGGGCGGGAAAGCCAGCACTCAATGGCGCCATGTCGGGCGCGCGCAGCGGTCACGCGGCCGCGGCATGATGCGGGCGTGGGCCGGATGTATCGAACAGTCGATAGTCTGCGCGGCGCAATCAATGGAGCGGCAATGGATTTCTGGTTCGAGTTCGCCAGCACCTATTCCTACCCGGCGGCGATGCGCGTCAGCCGACTGGCGCAGGCGGCGGGCGTGACGGTGCGCTGGCGCCCGTTCCTGCTCGGACCGATCTTCGGTGCGCAGGGCTGGAACGACTCTCCATTCAACATCTATCCGGTCAAGGGCAAGTACATGTGGCGCGACCTTGAACGCATCTGCGCGCGTGAGAAACTGCCGCTGAAGCTCCCGCCGTTGCGCTTTCCGCAAAACGGAGTGAAAGCGGCACGGCTGGCGCTGGTGGGCGAGAAGGACGGTTGGACCGACCGCTTCGTGCGCGGCGTGTACACGGCGAATTTCGCGCAGCAGGAAGACATTGCCGACGACGCTACCTTGGCGACGATCCTGCACAGGATCGGCGCCGATCCGGACGCGGCTGTCCCTGCGGCCAATACGCCGCAGAACAAGGAGCGGCTCAGGAAACAGACAGACGAAGCCATCGCGCGCGGCATTTTCGGCGCGCCGTCATTCACCGCCGGCGACGAACTCTTCTGGGGCAACGACCGTCTGGAAGAGGCCATTGAATGGGCCGCCACCTCTTCCATGTCACGGCCCACCTAGTGTGGGCCGCCCAGGTGATCGCAACGCGCGGCGCCAAAAAAACTGTTCGCCGGTACTTGCAAGCGTGAAGTTTGTCATCACCTGGGTGGCCCGCACTCCGGCGGGCCATGACAAGATGGCTACCATGAACCCCCATCGACTCTGATCACCTGGCCGGTGACGTAGCTCGACGCATCCGATGCGAGATAGAGCGCCGTGCCCACGATCTCCTGCGGCTTGCCGAAACGTTTGAGGCCAAGGCGTTGCTGCGCCGCCTTGTCGTCGCGCCAGGCGGTCGAGACATCGGTGAGGAACGGACCCGGACAGATGCAATTCACGCGGACCTTGGGCCCGAACGCCTTGGCGAGCGCCACCGTCATGGAATTGATCGCGGCCTTGGCGCCACCATAGGGGATGGTATGCGGCATCGGCAGAACGGACGCGGTGCTCGACAGGTTGATGATCACGCCGCCTTCGCCCGCCATCATCTTCTCGCCGACGAGCGAGGACAGGCGAAACGGACCCTTGAAGTTGATGTCGATCACCTTGTCGAACAGCTCTTCGCTCGTTTCGCTGAGCGACGGCGCCAGCGGCGACATGCCCGCATTGTTGACCAGGATGTCGACGCGTCCGAAATGCTTGTAGGCGGCATCAGCCAGCGCATCATTGTCGCTCCACTTGCCGACATGGGCGGCGAGCGGCAACGCGCGGCGGCCGAGCGCCTCGACTTCCTTCGCCACCTTCTGGCAGGCGTCGAGCTTGCGGCTGGCAATCACGACATCGGCGCCCGCCTTGGCGAAGGCCAGCACCATCTCGCGGCCGAGCCCGCGCGAACCGCCCGTGACGATGGCGATCTTGTTGGAAAGGTCGAAATTGTTCGTCATGCCATCACCCTTGCATCAAAAAATAAGGCGGGTTCGGCAATGAACCCGCCCCGGTCGCCGAGCTACGCAGCAGGCCAGCAGAAGACCGCGCGGTCAACCACAGGCACTTTCGCTCCTACCACCCCGAACCTTGCGACTGCCCGGAAACGTGCCCGGATCGCGTGGATGCCCGCAAGTTCGCACCCGGTCCCGTCTGGACTCACGGGTACTTCGGATGGGCACTTTCAGGCGGCCCAGATAGCGGCCGCGTATTTCGTCCAACATGAGGTTGGTCCTCCGTCGGACAGAAGTGGGAAGTGGTAGCGCAGTTTTTCAGTATGGATAACTAATTTAATGTTGGGACGAATTTGCAAATGGTTTCAGTCCGCGACGCGATGAGCGTACGTAAATCCGAAGGAAGTTATCCAACAGCTGCGCCGGCGCTAGCGATCCATGGCGTATGCGTGAGTCCCTTCTTGCGTCGAACACAAAACTGGTTCGAAATGCCAAGAAGACATATGCGCCAGTCCGGGGAACCCATGCACGAGGCCGCACACTGAACCCGGTTCGAGCGCCCGCTATAGCCTTCGTCTGTGCGGTCACAGCCATCCTCGCGCCCGCGAATGCGACACCATCGGTCAAGCCGGTGATGGCCGGCGACATTCCGATTGCCCACACGCCGCCGGGCG
>JANYBR010000435.1 GCA_025360685.1 Pseudomonadota bacterium | reverse complement strand
AGGCGGTCGAACGTTTCGCTCGTTGTTCGGAAGGAACGAGCGAGCTGACGAGCTCTATCTGCCTCTATATGATGAGCGGGACGCTGACCTGCCTGCATTTCTCATGCATTCAAACTGGCGACCAGATGGTGATGAGTGGGTGCCGGGAGCCGTCACTACCGACCTGGGTCCAGTTAGCGATCCAAATACGGTGTTTCTTGAGTAGGCAAACCGACATGCAAGAGCGGCGTCGCCTGTCGTCGATTTGATTGTGTCTTACCCAAAGCGATGTCCGCTTCGGCTCGAGAGCGAAACTGCATTCTCCCCACCAATTGACCGAGGTGATTTCATCGCCGTCGAAAACTAGTGGGCCTTGGCAGTCTGTGTCAGAAACATCCGTTTGACGAAAAGCAGTACGCCGATAACGATGAGATAGCCCGCATACAGCGAGAGAGCGGTGCGCCAGTATGCGACCTCCAATAGCGGCGGCAGATGAAAGCTTGTCTTATTGGCGATCACCGGAATGAGCACGTCTGCAATCAGGTGAACGACTGTTGCACCCAGGGCCACCGTCCAAAGACGATCCCATGCAGGCACGACAATCGCAGCGACTAAAGCGATGACCAGACCTTCGACGGCATTTACGTTGTTGAAGCCCTCGCGAAGAAACGCCAACGCGAGGTTCAGATAGTGGTGAACTTGGTCCATGAGTGCCCCTCCAGAACTCAGCTACGACGCCAGAAGCTTAGACACAAACCGGCCGAGAGTCCGCCAAAAGTGCTTTTGGGCGCCAACCGGATGAAGAGACTGTTAGATTTGCAACCGGCGGGAGTCACGCATCGCGTGACTGTCACCGAAAAGGGGCGGCTTCTTTGTGGTCGTAAGCAGGGCGTGCACGAGAGGCAGCGATTTCGCCTTCCAAGCGTCGGCTCTGGGTCGAAACCGGTCATTCGCACAATGAACTTTTAGGTCTGAACTGGTTAGGCGCCGAAGAACGGCATGTAGGTCGCCAGCGACCGGACGACCAAAGCTCCAACGAATCCTACAGCTCGACTGTTCACTTTGTCGTGGAAGGGGCCTTTTCGCCCGGTGGAGCAAGATAGCCATATCCCACTGCGGCCCGTTCGCCGACTATCGGCATGGCAACCTTTCTTAGCGTGTTCAAAGCATGCTCAGCGATGCGCGGCTCTGGCTCCGAGACCAACGTGGCGAACCGCGCTGCGACAATCGGAGATGCAAATGATGTCCCCGTGTAAAGCGCGTACCCACGGTCAAGTTTGGCCGCACGCACGTCAACGCCCAGGGCGGCAAATGTGACATCGCCGCGATCGGCGTCGATCTGTAAGCGGTGCCGCGAATCGACCGAGGTCACACCGACCACGCCGGCGTAAGCTGCGGGATAGGCCAGTGGTGCCGCAGGACCCCCATTTCCCACCGCGGCTACAACAATGCCGCCATGCGCAAGAAAGCGCCGTATCGACAGTTCGAGGAGCGCGTTGGCAGGACCCGCGAGACTGATGTTCACGACCGCAATTTTGTTCACGCTCAACCAGTCCAGTGCGCGCGCGATCTCGATTGCACCGCCACCGCCGGGCTGTCCGCCGTAGACGTCGGCGGCATAGAGCTTGGCTCCTGCGAGGCAACCCTGGAAATCCTCGCCCCTTCCGACAAGCAATGAGGCGATCGCCGTGCCGTGCTCGGTTGCCGGTCCTTCGCCCGACCCTGCGACGTTCTTGGTGACAAGTGTTGCATCAGCGAACGCAGCGTGATGGCGGGCGATGCCACCGTCGATCATTCCGATGCGAGCTAGATGCGCTTGGATCGGATTGATCGGTGCTTGATCACCGCCTGTGGCACGGTCGCCGCTGCCCCCTGACGGGTCGTAGATGTGGTCGTAGTCAAAGTTGCCGCCGGGATCCGCCTTGCGCAGTGCGGCGAGCGCTGCGGCTGTCGTCAAGCCGTCGGGCGTGCGCAGTTGAACTATCGTAAGTCCCAGACTGGACAGATCGTAGCTTCGCTCGAC
The DNA here is from genome assembly GCA_025360685.1 of Pseudomonadota bacterium. GTDB lineage: Bacteria > Pseudomonadota > Alphaproteobacteria > Micropepsales > Micropepsaceae > Rhizomicrobium. The sequence goes on along the minus strand of JANYBR010000435.1, from coordinate 3,283 downwards.
GTCGAAATTGAGCTCTTTTGCGACTGCCAAATCGCGTTCGGCGGGCGAGATCGCAATCACCGTCCGGCGCAGGACACGCGCTCCGTTGACATCGCGGTCGAATACGCGCGTCACAATTGGACGTCCGACAAGATCGCGCCGCACGGGGCCCAGCGTTGTATCGAGTCGATTGCCAAGTTGACCGGCAGTCTGAGTGACTCCACCCAGCACCTGACCCGGAAGACCGACCAACCCGCCCAGCGGGGCAGCCTGTGACGGTCCCGACAACAGCAAGCAGCTCGCCAGGCCGATCTCGGCAATCTTGCGCAGACGTGACCGTGCACTCGACATCCAGCATCTCGCTTCTGCGGCTGTGCGCTATTATCGTCGAACGGCGCGCACAAATTGTAAATGCGCGAGTCGAGCCGGGTTTCCAGGCCAAATTTGCATGGAAGAAGTTTCCGCGGCCGTCGTTATGGACTCAGTGATGGAAGCGCCGATCGAGCCAATCAGAGGTCAGATTGCTGGGCTCCTGCCGCGGCTGCGCCGATTCGCGTTGTCGTTGACAGGCAATGTCGCCGATGCTGACGATCTGGTTCAGGATACCGTCGAGCGTGCGCTGCGCCATCTGCATCAATGGGAGGAAGGCACGAGGTTGGACAGCTGGATGTTTCGCATTGCCCAGAACCGTTTCATCGATAGCCGCCGAGCGAGCAAGCGAAGGAGCCGGGTCATGATCGATACCGGGGGCGCATCCGGGGACGTGGCGTTCGACGGCGTGCGCGCCGCAGAATCGCACGTGACATGGAAGCAAACTTGCGCGGCTCTGGCGAGCCTTCCTGAAGAGCAACGCAGCGCTGTCGCGCTTGTCCTGATTGACGGCATGTCCTATCGCGACGCTGCGCAGGTGCTCGGCGTGCCGATGGGAACGCTCACCAGCCGTCTGGCGCGCGGGCGTGATGCGTTGGCGGCCAGGATATTCGGCAAAGATTCGGAAGTTCGGATATGAGCGGCGACAACCAACCTTCTCGCGAGATTCTCGACGCCTTCATCGATGGCCAGCTGTCGCAGGACGAGATGACGCGCGTGGCGGCGTTGGTGGCCAAAAACCACGACCTTCAGGCTTATGTCGAGCGACAGCATGCGCTGCGAACCCATTTGGAAGCCGCGTTTTCGCCGATTTTGGCTGAAGCGCTGCCGGACTCACTGCAGCAAACTTTGCTCCAAACGCGCATATCGCCGTTGTGGCAATTTTTGGCAGCGCTGAAGAGTGGCCAGAGGTGGTTGGCGCAAGGGCCGTTGTGGCGCCTTGCGATTCCGGCCGCGGCCGCTGTCGCGCTGGGTCTTGCGGTTGGCATCGCCATCGATCGCGCCCCGGTGTCCGAGCTGCCGTTCTTTCGCAACGCGACAAACGGCGCGATGATTGCTCAGGGCGCGCTAGAGCATGCTTTGAACGAGCAGTTGGCGTCGGACGACAATCGCGCGAGCCCGGCGCGTGTCGGGGTCAGCTTCCGAAACAAGAATGGCGAAGATTGCCGGACGTTTGCGCTCAGCGGAACTCGGACTTCGACCAGCGGGGTAGCCTGCCGAACGGGCGGTGACTGGGTGGTGGGCGCGCTCGCGTCGAGCACCGAAACGCCTGCCGTGGCCAGCCCATACGAGATGGCCGGAGCCGCCATGCCGGGTGTCATTCGCAACCTGGTTAACCAAATGATCGCAGGCGCTCCCTTCGATTCTACGGCTGAACGCAAGGCTCGCGCGCGGCACTGGCAAGGTGGGCGCCGAGAATAATCTTCACGGCTGGAAGATTCTCGTTGCCCCGTCGTTGTCGGGTCATGAGCGGCGATCTGCAAAGAGTTGATCGCCGCCCCAACGACAACACGAGGTGCAATCATGAAATCTTCTCTTCGCAATGGTGTTGCTCTGACCCTGTTTTGTGCGGTGGTCGCGAGCGCTACTCCAGCGTTCGCTGGTGGACTGCTTGGCGGTGGTCTCGGCGGCGGCCTGACGGGCGGATTGGGCGGTGGCCTTGGCGGACTGGGCGGCAGTGCTGGTGGGATGGGAACAGCCGGAGGGACTCTGAACAGTCCCGACATGATCACTCAGCCGTCCACCTCAGCCCATGCTCATGCTCACGGCAATGCGGCCGCCAACGCCAGCACGGCACCGGTGACGGGAACCGTGCAGAAGGTGGGCGGCCAAACTCAGGGCATGGCCAATGGTACACTGCAAACTGGCGAGCAGACCGGACTCGGCACGCTCGGACAGGCAACCAGCACGTTGAACAATTCGGGGTCGGTGTCGGCTATCGGTTCGGCTAGTGCGAATGGCGCAGGCGCAACGGCTAGTGGCAACGGCTCGGTTGGCGGCAGTGCCGACACGTCCGGTCTGACCCGCTCCGTTTCAGGCGCGGCTGGAACCGCGCTTTCAACGGCGAATGGCGCGGTTTCTGCGGCAGAATCGACGGCCGACGGCACCGTTGGTTCGGTTGCCGGCGCGGCGAGTTCCGTTTCGCCGAGTGTCAGCGCGAGCGGAGACGTCAGCGCCAGCGGCCAGACTTCGAGCTCGTCCTCCACGCCCTCGACCAAGTCGAGCAAGAAGCCGAACCAGAATAGCGCACACCGCCAGCAGCAGTAGTGCGCCAACCACCGCTAAAGTGCTGCGCGGTTGGGCCCGCGGCGAGTGGAGGATGCTCGCCGCGGGTCGCGTTGTCGCGCGTCTCACGCAGGCCAAGCTCTGTCGATGCGGCGGCAACAACGAAAGGTCATTTTACGATGGCACGCACGCACGTATCGGGTTCAAATTGCGTTGAGGCTCGCAGCGCGATTGAAGCGATCATGACTGAGGTTCGAGGACACCTTCGCGTGGTAGACTTGAACAATCCGAAGGCCGCGATTGCGAGATTCGAAAAAAATAGGCTGCTCAATGTCGGCATAAGCAGCGACAAACGCAGACTGCGTGACAAGCTAATCTTGGCGAACGCACCCATCGCTTCGATTGCCAAACGAATCGGCGTATCCACCACTGCAATCTACAAGGCTCGCAATGTGCTCCTTCCAAAGAAAACTTAGCGTGCCGCATGCGTGCCGCGCGAGGACGTAGAGAAGATTTCAGCCGCACCAACTCGTTGATTCTGAAATATTTCTGTCATTACTCGACGCTGGCGGATATTGGCTTGACAACCGTTGCGCTTCGGGTTGGTCCAGAGTGCTTGAGGCGTCGTTCCGCTTGCGTGCCGCGTGCGTGCCGCGCTGACTCGGCACCCATGAAAATCGCGCGGAAATGCTGGTGGGCCCGGCAGGAC
>JANYBR010000419.1 GCA_025360685.1 Pseudomonadota bacterium | reverse complement strand
CTTCAATCCCGCCTTGGTGGCGTGTTCGACCGGCTTCGCGGCCGCGGCGCGCTGTCGGAGGCCGATGTCGACGAAGCGCTCGGCGAAGTGCGCAACGCTCTGATTGAAGCGAGTCGAACATCAACATTCTCCATGGCCGGGCTTGACCCGGCCACCCATCAGAGCGCGCGTCCGCGCGCTCAATGGATTGGATGGCCGGCTCGGGGGCCGGCCATGGAGGAGATTTATTTTTTTCACCAACGCATCATCCGTCTGCAAAGCAAAACAACCCCAGGGGGCGCAACGCGCTGCCTGGGGGCGATCCTGGGCCGAGCCCGGGACCGGAAAAGGCCTGTGGCGATTTCCGGATGCCGCGGGTTTTAGGCGTGGTCTCGATTGCAGTCAAACTGTAAAGCATCTCTTGACAGTCATTTGAGATCGCGCGATAGTCGAGATGGGTGGATGAGTTTCGCACCGCGACCGGCGACTTTGCGTTGGCCTCACAGAAATCGTGACAGAGCGTTCCTTCACGGATTCAGGCGGAGACGGTGCGTTGATTCAATCATTTGCGAACAAGAGCCTGAAGGAGCTCTTCGAGAAAGGCCGCACGGCCAAAATTCGGCAAGATTTGGTCAAACGGACGCTACAAATACTCGACGCTCTTCATCAGGCTAGGACTTTGGACGACCTTCGGCTTCCCGGACTGCGGCTTCATCCCGATAGCCGATACCGGCCGGTGAGATGGCGAGTAGATGTCAATGGACCGTGGCGCATCACGTTTGAGTGGCAAGACGGCGAGGCGAGCAAAGTCGATCTCGTCCAAGACCACTGAGCCTCGCGTCACACGCCGCCCGACGCATCCCGGAGAATTGTTCCGCGACATCGTTTTGCCCGAACTTAAACTGTCGGTAAGCGAAGCTGCCCGCCAGTTGGGCGTTTCGCGTCAAACGCTTCATGCCCTTATGTCGGCACGTTCCGCGGTTACGGCCGAAATGGCGCTTCGACTGGGCCGGTTTTGCGGCAACGGTCCGGGTCTATGGATGCGAATGCAGCAGGCGTTCGACCTATGGCAAGCGCAAGCTAACTTGCACGGCAAGCTCGACCGCATCCCGGTTCATGACATCGCCGCAGAGTAGTATTTCGCAAACCCTTACGCTCCGATCTCGGTTCGAGATCAGCGAATGCGCCATCCGATGCGCCAACCTGCTGGGAAACCGGTTTCCGAAAGAACTTTGACCCGCTCGATCAGCCACACCCCGCTCGACTTGCTCCAAGTGTAGTCGCCCTGGCGATCGATCCTCCAGCGCCGGTGCAGAATGCCGAACGCGGTGGCCTGCGTCTCTGCCGTCTGCACGTGAGTTTCGCTCACCCTATCACCGACGGCAACCAGACTCTCGCGAAAATAGGATGACCTCGCTTGGCTCAGGTTGCGAAATTGCCGGGCGACGTCTCTCATCAATTGACCACGGTCTATGACCGTTCCATCGGCCTGCTGATAGACCAGCGAAGGCGAAAATATGTCCTGATAGGCGAGTATGTTTCTCGTCACGAATGCGGCATTGGCGGCGCTATGACGCTCATCCAGCTCGGCCGAGATTGAGACATTCTGCTCCATGGACCAACTTCTCGTGGCGGCCTGCGGTCAATCCGCCACTGGCCGCGAACCTCGCCGATGCTTATATACGGAGCCATGACGCAATTCCGCAAAATGCACGGGCTGGGGAACGATTTCGTCGTCTTCGACGCGAGGAAGCAGCCGCTCGCGCTCGACAGCGCAACCGCGCGCGCCATCGCGGACCGCCGCTTCGGCATCGGCTGCGACCAGGTGATCGTGATCGAACCCGGTCACGGCAAATTCGACGCGGTGATGAAGATCCAGAACGCCGACGGCGGCGAGGTGGAAAGCTGCGGCAATGCGGCGCGCTGCGTGGCGCGGCTGCTGATGGCGGAAACCGGCCGCACGTCGGTGCGTATCGACACGGTGGGCGGGACGCTGGTCTGCAGCGACGCCGGCGATGGCCTCGTCACGGTCGACATGGGCGCACCCAAGACGATGTGGCACGAGGTACCGCTGGCGCATGCCGCCGACACGAACATGTTCCATCTCAATGTCGACGGCACCAACCATATTGCCAGCGCCGTGTCGGTCGGCAATCCCCATGTGGTGCTTTTCGTCGACGATGCTGACATAGCGCCGGTCGCCGGATTGGGTGCGCGCATCGAGAGTCATCCGATGTTTCCCGAGCGCACCAATGTCGAGTTCGTCAGCGTCCATCGCAAGGATCGCCTGCGCATGCGCGTGTGGGAGCGCGGCGTCGGCATCACGCAGGCCTGCGGCACAGGTGCCTGCGCCACTGTCGTGGCCGCGTTCCGGCGCGGGATAGCGGGACGCAAGGTGGAAGTGGTCCTGGACGGCGGTACCTTGCAGATCGAATTGCGCGAGAGCGACGATCACATTCTGATGACCGGGCCCGGCACGCTCGTGTTCACGGGCGAAGTCGATCTCAAGGCGTTCGAATTGTGACTGCTCAAATCGTCACCTTTGGCTGCCGCCTCAATGCCTATGAATCCGAGGCGATACGCGCCCGTGCCGACGCGGCAGGACTGGAAGACACGGCGATCTTCAATACCTGTGCGGTGACGGCCGAAGCGGTGCGGCAATCACGCCAGGCGATCCGCAAGATGCGGCGCGACCGGCCAACGACGAAGATCATCGTCACAGGCTGTGCCGCGCAAAGCGAGCCCGAGACTTACTCCGCGATGGAACAAGTCGATTTCGTACTCGGCAATGTCGAGAAACTTCAGGCCCGCTCCTACGCGGACTTCGGCGTTGGTGCCGCCGAGCGGGTACGGGTGAATGACATCATGAGTGTGCGCGAAACGGCCAGCCAGATGGTGGACAGTTTCGACGGGCCGACTCGCGGCGTGCGCGCTTTTCTGCAAGTGCAGAACGGCTGCGACCATCGCTGCACCTTCTGCATCATCCCGTTCGGGCGGGGCAATTCGCGCAGCGTCCCGATGGGTGCGGTGATCGACGAGGCGCGGCGGCTGGCCGAAGCCGGCATTCCCGAAATCGTGCTGACCGGTGTCGACCTGACTTCATATGGCGGCGATCTGCCGGGCACGCCGACGCTGGGTCGGCTGGTGCGCAAAATGCTCAAGCTGCTGCCGCAGCTCAAACAGCTGCGTCTGTCGTCGATCGATTCCATCGAGGCGGACGCGGATCTGCTGCGCGCCATCGCCGAAGAACCGCGGTTGATGCCGCACTTTCATTTGTCCGTGCAGTCCGGCGACGATCTCATCCTCAAACGCATGAAGCGCCGCCACTCGCGCAAGGACACCATCGAGTTCTGCGATGCGGTGCGGCGCGCGCGGCCCAACGCCGCATTCGGCGCCGATTTGATCACGGGGTTTCCCACCGAAACGGAACAGATGTTTCAGCAGACGCTGAAACTGGTCGATGAAGCAGGGCTGACTGCGCTGCATGTCTTCCCGTACAGCTCGCGCGGAGGCACGCCAGCGGCAAGAATGCCGCAGGTTGGCAAGAGCGTGGCGAAGGAACGCGCCGCACGACTGCGCGCCCGTGGCGAGGTCGCAACGTCGAAGCGTCTGCTCGCCATGGTCGGCAGCGAGCAAATCCTGCTCGTGGAACGACAAGGTGTCGGGCGCAGCGAGTGCTTCGCGCAAGTTGCATTCAGCGGCGATGCCGCGCCAGCCACGTTCGTTCGCGCCCGCATCACCGGCCTGTCGCGCGGCAAGCTCACGGCGGACATTGCCGCATGAGGGACTTTGGCGAGGCGCCGCCGCCGCCGACCTTCTTCGAGCGGCTGAAGGAAGGTCTGTCCCGCAGCACTGCGGGCCTGTCAGACAATATTTCCGGCATCTTCACCAAGCAGAAATTGGACGCGCAGAGCATCGCCCAGCTCGAAGAGGCCCTGATCAGGGCCGACATCGGCACAGCGCTGGCCGCGAAGCTGGCGAACGCCGTCGGCGAGGGCCGCTACGGGGCGGAAATCAGCGACTATGACGTGCGCGAGATCCTGCGGCGCGAAATCGCCGACGTGCTGAGGCCGATCGAGAAGCCGTTCTCCGTCGACGCGAGCAGAAAGCCGTTCGTCATTCTTGTCGCAGGGGTGAATGGCGGCGGCAAGACCACGACCATCGGCAAGATCGCCAAAAAACTTACCAGGAACGGCGCCAAGGTCGTACTTGCAGCCGGCGACACGTTCCGCGCGGCGGCCATCGAACAGCTTGCCGTGTGGGGCAAGCGCGCGGGCGCTCAGGTGATTTCGCGTCCCACCGGTTCGGACGCAGCGGGCCTCGCCTTTGAAGCCCTGGAGACGGCACGCGCGCAAAATGCGGACATCCTCATCGTCGATACGGCTGGCCGTCTTCAGAACAAAGCCGGTCTGATGGCGGAGCTGGAGAAAATCGTGCGCGTCCTGCGCAAGCTCGATGCTACCGCGCCGCACGCGACGCTCCTGGTACTTGACGCTACGACAGGACAGAACGCCATCGGGCAAGTCGAAGCGTTCAAGGGCGTCGTGCCGCTCACCGGACTCGTCATGACCAAGCTGGATGGCACGGCGAAGGGCGGGATACTTGCCGCGCTGGCGCAGAAGTTTGCGATCCCCGTGCACTATATCGGCGTCGGCGAAGGCGAGAACGATCTTCAGCCGTTCAATGCCGAGAACTTCGCCAAAGCGCTCACGGGGGCCAAATGAGTGTGCAAATGCGGCGGCTGACGCTCGATCTTGGGCCGTTGATCGTTTTCTTCCTGACGTTTCAATTCTTTGGCATCTTCGTCGCCACCGGCGCGTTCATGCTCGTGATCGTCGCTGCGCTCGCAATCGGTTATGCGCTCGACCGAAAACTGTCGCCCATCGCGCTGTTCACGGCCGCGATCGTGCTCGTATTCGGCGGATTGACGCTTTACCTGAAGAACGACACGTTCGTGAAGATCAAGCCCACGATCATCTACGCGACATTCTGCGTCGTCCTTCTCGGCGGTCTCGCGTTCAACCGGCTCTTCATCAAATACGCGCTGGCGTTCGAGTTCGAGTTGCCGGAAAGGGCCTGGCGCACGCTGACTTGGCGCTGGGGCTTGTTCTTCGCCGGACTGGCCGTGTTGAACGAAATTGTATGGCGAAATTTCTCGCTGGCGCACTGGGTGATCTTCAAAGTGTGGATCATACTACCAATAGTATTGCTGTTCGGCGCGCTACAGACGCCGCTGCTTCTCAAGCACCAGCGGCCAGACGAACCGCCCGCCGGTTAGCGCGTAGCCGGAAAATCTCCATTTTGTCCCGGAGGGTTAGAGAACGGCGCAAATATGCTTTGCGCGCCGACCGCGTGACGATGCTCGAGCGCCCAGCGCGCGCTGGGGAAAGCAATCTCCGTCCACGGAATATCGTCCCAATCGAACAGTTTCACTTCGAGACTTTCGTCACCCGCGCCAAATTGCTCGGTGTCAAGTCGGGCGCGGTACATCAATTGCACCTGGCTGATGCGCGGAATGGAGTAAACCGCGAGCAAGCCTTCCAGAACGATGTCGCATTGCGCTTCCTCGCGGGCTTCGCGGCGCGCGCCGTCTTCCGGTGTTTCGTTTTCCTCCAGATAACCGGCCGGCAATGTCCAAAATCCTCTGCGCGGTTCTATGGCGCGCCGGCAAAGAAGTATCAGGTTCCGGTAGGTAACAACCGAGCCCACAACGATTTTCGGATTTGTGTAGTGAACGTGACCGCAGTCACCGCACACAAAACGTTCCACGCTGTCTCCCTCGGGAACGCGGCGAACGAAACGTGGATGCAGTGGCGGTGGTGCGGTGCGATCTGCGGCCATGCGCGCAATTCTGCCCAACACAAGTTCAAAACGAAAGTGCAAAATAAGAATCTTTGCGTTGCAAACGCAGGCGCAAACGCGATAGAGACTGTTGTGACGGAACCCAAGTCCGTCTAGGCTTTTCATCAACGAGCGATCGCGCATCGGGGTAGCAGGCAATTCGGTAGCGACAAGAGTCGACCAGTTGCCGCGCAGGGGAAGTGAATGACAAAAGTTCAGCGCAGGGCGAATGGAGTCTTCGATCTTTCGGAGTCCCCCTCACACCTCATCAAGCGCTGCGCGCAATATTTCGGCGACCTCTATGCGCACGAAGCGGGTGCGCGCGAACTGACCAAGCAGCAGTTCACGCTCCTCGCCGCTCTGGAACACAATGATGGCGTGAGCCAGACCGCACTCGTCGACATCACCGGCATCGATCGCTCGACTTTGGCGGAAATGGTGCGCCGCATGCTCGACAAAGGGTTGCTGTCGCGCGAACGCACCGAAGAGGACCAGCGCGCGAATGCAGTCGCGATTTCGCCGAGCGGACGCAAGGCCTTGCGTAGCGCACGTACCGCGTCCGAACGCGCGGAAAAGAAAATGCTGGAGACGCTGCCGCCAGGCGAACGGCCGCGGCTGGTGCGCATGCTGTCCGATATCGCGAGCGCCGGCGAAACTTTTGCCATGAACGGGCATGCCGCGCCGCGCGGCAAAGGCCGCCGCAAACGGGCGTAATTCATTCTATTCAAACGCGAATATCGACGTGGGCTCCGAGCGAGCCGGTCTGGCTGTAAGTCGCCGGGCGCGGCGGCGTTGCAGGCGCTGGAGACGGTTCGGACGCCCCTTGCGTGAATTCAATCGGCTCGAACGACGTGGCGGTGATGGCGGATTTTTCCTTGGCCAGGGCCGCTGCGAACTGGGCCTGTGCATCGCGCGGTGGCGGCTGCACGCCGCGTGCGATCTGCTGCGAGGCGATCAGGAGGTTGGCGGCACTGAGCTGCATCGTCACAGCTTGCCGAAACATGGTTGCCAAAGTCTGAAGATCAGCTGCGCGCTGCGCTGGCGATCGCCGGCAGGATGTCGAGCACCAGACTGTCCGGCGTGATCGGCCCGACATAGCGTTCTCGGATCACGCCATGACGGTCGATGATGTAGGTCTCGGGTACGCCATAGACTCCCCATTCGATTCCGACACGCCCCTCGCCGTCGAAGCCGATGCGTGCATAGGGATTGCCGACATCGTCGAGGAACGCTCGCGCCTTTTGCGGCGTGTCCTTCCATGCCAGGCCGTAGAGCTGCACGCCGCGGGCGCGGCCGAGCTGCGCCAACTGCGGCGCCTCTGCGCGGCACGGAGCACACCAGGACGCGAACACGTTGACGACCGTCACACGACCGGCCGCCAGATCCTTTGGTCCAAAACCGGAGGTTCTGGCGTCGAGGGCAGGAAGCGTGAGAGCCGGAACCTGCTTGTCGATCAGGACTGACGGCAAGTCACCCGGTGGCGGTGCGCGCAGACCTTCGAACAAGAACCAGGCCAACGCCGCGAAGGCGACAGCGGGAAGAACATAGATCAGACGCCTCACGGTTTTTCCAAAGCGGCCAGCCGCCCCTTCGCCCGTGCGTAAGCGCGCAGCGTCAGTGCGATCGCGACGCCAAGTCCCAAGACCGTAACGCCATAGGCCGGCCAGACAAACGCCGCGTACCCACCCATGTTGAGCAGGCCGCTCATGTCGGCTCTCCCAGCATCATAGAACGCGCCCGCCGCTCGAGGATCTCCGTACGAATACGTATCGTCCAGAGTACAAAGAACAGAAGAGTGTAGCCGAGCGCGGTCAGTCCCAGCGGCCAGAGAAAGACGGTCGCGATCTGCGGGCCATCGGCACGCACGATACTTTCGCCCTGATGCAGGGTGTGCCAGTTCACTGAAAACTCGATGATCGGCAGGTTTACCGCGCCCACCAGCGCCAGGATCGATGCTGCGCGCGCGGCACGCACCTCGTCGTCGATGGCGTTCCACAGCGCAATGTACCCAAGATAGAGGAACAGAAGCAGCAGGAAGGATGTCAGCCGGGCGTCCCACACCCAATATGTGCCCCACATCGGCCGTCCCCACAGCGATCCGGTGACGAGACCAAGAACCGTGAACACCGCCCCTAGCGGTGCCGCCGATTTCGCCGCGACGTCGGCAAGAGGATGGCGCCAGACCAGACTGAAAAGTGACGTCAACGCCATCAATCCGTACGCCATCATCGCGGTCCACGCCGCGGGCACGTGCAGGAACATGATCTTGACCGTGTCGCCCTGCTGATAGTCGGGCGGTGCGACGAAGCCGAGAAAGAACCCCACGACCAGCACCAGTGAGGCCGTGCCGGCGAGCCAGGGCAGGACTTGCGCGCTCGCGTCCATGAAGCGCTTGGGGTTGGCGAGGGCGAACATGCTGGCCATCTAGGCTGTCACTCTGTGGCCCGCAAGCATCCCGATCAACCTGCGAGATTGAGCCGCACGGCGGCGGCGGCGGCAAACGGGGAAAGCAACGTCGCCGCGAGCGAGAAGGCGGCGAGAAAGAAAAGTGCTCCGCCGGGCAATCCGTCCAGCATCTCCTGCACTGCTCCGGCGCCGAAGATTACTGCAGGTGCGAGCAACGGCAGAACGAGCAGCGGCAAGATCAGCCCTCCCCGGCGAACGGACAGTGTCAGGCCGGCTCCGATTGCGCCGAGGGCGCTGACCGGCGGCGTTCCGATGAGCAAAGACAGCGCCAACATCCATGTCGCGGTCATGGGCAGCCCGAACATCGTTCCCAGCAGCGGCGACAGGATGGTCAGCGGCAGTCCAGTCGTCAGCCAGTGCGCGCCAATCTTCACGGCACTCACGGTTTCGAGCGGCAGCGGCGACAACGCGATGAGGTCAAGGCTGCCATCCTCGAAATCCGCCTGGAACAGCCGATCGAGCGAGAGCAAGGCGGCAAGCACGGCCGCGACCCAGAGCACACCGGCCGCCACGCGCGCCAGAAGCTTCAGGTCGGTGCCGATCCCGAGCGGAACCAAGGTCGCCACAGCGGCAAAGAACGCCAGCGCGAGCGCCGCGCAGCCGCCGGCGCGCGTGGCGAGGCGCACATCGCGCCAGAGCAGTGCGCCGATCACGCCGCACCCAATGTCAGTCGCGTGCAATCGATGCCGAGCGCCTCATGCGTTGCGGCAAGCGCGATGCCGCCCGAGGCGCAGTGCGCCGCTATAAGACCGGCAGCGAATCTCTTGCCGGCTGCGTCGAGCGCCGCGAGCGGCTCGTCGAGCAGCCAAAGTGGACGGCCGCACAGCGTCAGACGGGCCAGCGCCAGACGCTTTTTCTGTCCGGCAGAGAGATATTGGCAAGGCAGATCGGCGCAACGCTCAAGACCCGCCGCCGCCAGCGCCGCCGTCACATCCGCCGCACTGCCGTAGAGGTCCGCGAAGAAAGTCAGAACTTCCGCCGGCGTAAGCTGCGGCTTGGCGCCGTCCTGATGGCCGAGCCAGCCAACCCGCTTGCCGCGTTCTTCGGGATCGGAAATCGATTCTCGCGCCTTGATGAGGATCGTGCCGGAGGCTGGAC
>JANYBR010000395.1 GCA_025360685.1 Pseudomonadota bacterium | reverse complement strand
GGTGGCTCTGGGGCACGGCCATCGCCACCGCCTTCACCGCTGTTCTGATCGTGATTGCGCCGGTCTTCATCGCGCCGCTGTTCAATACCTATTCGTCGCTGCCGGCGAGTCCACTCAAGACCGACATCCTGTCGCTGGCGCGTGCCAATGGAATTCCGGCCGACAATGTCTACCTGGTGAATGCCTCACGCCAGTCCGATCGTATCTCGGCGAACGTTTCCGGCTTCCTCGGTACCACGCGGGTAGCCTTGAACGACAACTTGCTCAACAAGGGAACGCATGACGAAGTGCTGGCGGTGCTCGGCCATGAGATGGGGCACTATGTGCTCGATCATGCCTTCCGGCTGCTGTTGCTGAACGCGATCGTGTTCCTGGCGGCGTTCGCCTTCGTAAACCGGGGCTTCGGCGTGCTGACCGATTTCTTCGGCGGAAACTGGGACGTGCGAACGATCGACGATCCGGCTGGCCTGCCGGTGCTGGCGGCGTTGGCAACGATCTTCGCGCTGCTGGCGACACCCGTGAACAATACGATCACACGGACCACCGAAATCCAGGCCGATATGTTCGGCATCAACGCCGCGCGCAAGCCCGATGCGTTCGCGACTGCAGTTTTGAAGTTGAGCAACTATCGCAAGCTCGATCCCGGCTCATGGGAAGAGACTATCTTCTACGATCATCCCTCGGGCCACACGCGAATCTGGGAGGCGATGCGCTGGAAGGCGGAGCACCTGAACGACCCAGACATCAAGGCCGGCCAAGTGTCGCCGCGATGAATCATTTCGCGCTGACGTTCGGCCGCGACGGCGCGCCACTGCATGTCGCGGCGCACAGCCACCATCCCTGGCCGGATGTTTCGTTCGAGGCCCAGCAGAATGCGTGGATCGACGCAGCGCACCGGCTCGACCGCAAATGGGATTTCATTTTTGCCGACGTAATCCCCACCGCGCAAAGACATGTCGCGCGCCAGTTCGCCCTGCCCGACCCCAAGAGTATTGCGTTCGGGCCAAACACCCATTCGTTCCTGTTGAGGATTCTATCGTGCTTTCCTGCCGGGCGGACATTGCGCGTGCTGACCACCGGCAGCGAGTTCATGAGCTTCACGCGCCAGATGGCGCGACTTGAGGAAGAGGGCGTGGCCGAAGTCACGCGCATCGCGACCGAACCGTTTGCAAGTTTCGAGGAACGCTTCGCAACGGCAGCAGCGAAAGGCGAATTCGATCTGGTTTACTTCAGTCAGGTGTTTTTCGATTCCGGCTACGCGGTGCGCGATTTGCCCGCGCTGGTGCAGGCCGTACGCGACGATGCGACGTATGTCGTGATCGACGGCTATCACGGCTTCATGGCTCTGCCAACGGACCTGACGCCGATCGCAGATCGCGCGTTCTATCTCGCGGGCGGATACAAATATGCGATGGCGGGTGAAGGCGCGTGCTTTCTGTATTGCCCGCCGGGATATGGGCTGCGTCCGCGCGACACCGGCTGGTATGCCGGATTTTCGGCGCTCGAAGGCGGTGCTTTGGCCGTCCATTACGCGCGCGACGGCAGCCGCTTTCTGGGCGCCACATTCGACCCAACCGCGCTTTACCGCTTCAATGTCGTGCAGGAGTGGCTGCTGCAGCAGGATCTCACCCTCGAGAAAATGCTGTCGCATGTGCGCGGCATCGAGCGGACCTTTCTCCGCGCGAGCCGCTCGGCGGACGTTTGTGCCGCGACTCTTGTCGCGCCGGAGGAAGCGACGCGCGGACGGTTTCTCGCCTTCCGCACCAGACAGGCCGGCGCAATCGTCGAGCGCCTCGCCACAAAGAACATCATTGCCGATCACCGCGGCGACCGATTGCGCATCGGATTCGGCATCTATCACACGGACGACGATGCGAAGCGGTTGGCCGACGCTCTAGCCTAGCGCCGCGAGCAGTGCCGCAAACAGCGGATTGGCAGTGTCGAAGACATAGTCCGCGTCCTGTGTCGTGGCGGGCGCCTCGCAGCCCTGCTTGCGAAGAGAGGCGATGGCATCCATCAGGTTCTGGCGCGGACAGAGAATGGAATATTCACCGCTTGGATCGGTCGGACGCGAAAGTACCGACGCGCCGGCATCTTTCGCCAGCGACGCGAGGATCTTGTCGGCATTCTTGTCGAGGCGCACGCGCAGGATTTGGGAAGTCCTAGCGCGCTCGCGTGCACCGAGCCGTGCGAGCAGCGCTTCGGCGGCAATGCGCGCGGGCCGGTCCCAATCGGCGTTGAGCGAAGCGGCTAGCTGCGCCTGGCTTTCCAGGATCGTGCCGTCCTCCAGAGTCTTCAATCCGTTCGCGGCCAGCGTCGCTCCGGTCGTCGTGATGTCGACAATGGCTTCCGCCGTGCCTGCCGCAGGCGCGCCCTCGGTGGCGCCCGCGCTTTCCACGATTCGATAGTCCGAGATGCCCATATGCGCGAAGAAGCTGCGCGTCAGCTGGACATATTTCGTCGCGATACGCAGGCGGCGGCGATGCTTGTGCGTGAACGCGGCGCAGACGTCGTCGAGATCGGCCATGGTCGAGACGTCGATCCAGTATTGCGGAACCGCAACGACCACATTCGCGGACCCGAAGCCGAGCGGCTTGATCAGATGGATCCGGCCCGCCAGCTCCGGAGCCTGTTCGCGCAACAGGTCTTCCCCGGTCACGCCGAGATGCACATCGCCGGAGATCAGCGACGCTGCGATCTCGGACGCCGACAACAGCATGACCTCGATGTCCGGCAGTCCGGTCAGGTTGGCGCGATAGCCGCGTGCGCCGGCGGATTGCGTCAACGTTGCGCCGGCGTCGGCGAAATGGTCGTGCACCTGTTCCTGCAACCGGCCCTTGGACGGCACGGCCAAAGTCAGCGCGGACATCAGGCGCCCCCCGCGAAACGGCTCGCGGCCAGCACGCGCTCGGTGCGCAACGCACAGCCGATGGCCGGGATCGCGCGCCGGGCGCCGAGCGCTTCCAGCAGCGTGTCGTAACGCCCTCCGCCGGCGATCTGCACGGCACCTTCCGCATCGCGCGACCACAGCTCGAATACGAAGCCGGTGTAATATTCCATGTTGCGGCCGAAGCGCGCCGCGAATGCCACGCGCGCCGGATCGATGCCAATGGCCTTCAATGCGGCCAGGCGCTGTTCCATCGCCGCCAGGGGCGCATCGAGCTTGATACCGGCACTCCTGGTCAGCTTGCGAATTTCGCCGAGAGCCGTTTGCGCGGTGCCGGAAATGTTGAGCAGACTGGTGATGACCTGCGCAATCTTCGGATCGAGCCGCAGGGCAGCGGCGTCGGCCGCCTGCTCCATCAACCGTTCCACGACTTCCTCGCGCGTGCGCGCGCCCTGCGGTGCATCGGCGACCATGTCCATCAGCCCCTCGATGGCGGCTCGAGACTCCAGAGCGTTCAAGCCGCCCAGCGAACCTAGCAATCTTTGCGTGTCCGTCGCCGCCCCATGCGTCAGACGATTGAGCAGCGCCTCGAAATAGCCTGCACGCCAGAAGTGCCGCTTCAGCCGCGCGCGCCATTGCGCCGGAACGTCGAGTGCATCAACCAGTGCGCCGAACAGCGCCAGATCGCCGATCTTCAGATTGAAATTGTTCAATCCGGCCGCATGCAGCGCCTCCACCGCCAAGGTCATGATCTCGATCTCGCCGGCCGCGCGGTCTTCAAGGCCGAGCAGCTCCGCGCCCGCCTGGAAGAATTGTGTCGGGCGGCTAGGTTCGTTGGGCTGATGGCGGAAGGCCAGGCCGTTATAGGAAATGCGCGCCGGAAACGCCGCGCCGCCGTCCACCACCATCTTGCAGATCGGAATGGTGAGATCGGGACGCAGGCAGAGCTCTCGGCCGGAGGGATCGGTCAGGGTAAACGTGCGGCGGCGGATTTCCTCTCCCGAGCGGTCGAGGAAGATGTCCGCCGGCTGCAGCACCGACGGTTCCTGTCGCGTGTAACCGCGTGCCGCGAAACATTTGAGGATCGCGACGGCCTGGGCATTCAGCGCGTCGATGGCTGGCGTGTCGTAATAGGGAAAGGCGGGCATGGTCAGTGACCGCGGCTGAGGAGGCCGCGCACCTTGGCGACCAGTTCGGAGCGCGCAACCATCGTCTCGGCTTGATGACTCCCGATCCAGTCGGCGCGAGTCTCGGCCGATTTGGAAAGTTCGGCGCCCAGAGCCAGATCCTTGATTTTCACTTTGCCCTGAGCCTGCTCGTCGGGACCTTCGATGATGGCGAGCGCGGCGCCGCGCTTGTCAGCATATTTGAACTGATCGCCAAGCTTGCCGGTTCCCACATAGGCTTCGGCACGAATCTGAGCGGCGCGCAGTTCGCGTACCATCGCGAAGGCGTGCGCGGCGTCGTTCTTGTCGAACACGGTGACGACGACGAGCGGCTTTGCTTCGGCCACCGCAGCCTTGCGCATTTGCAACGCAGTGAGGAGCCGGCTGACTCCGATGGAGAAGCCGACCGCTGGTGTCTTCTGGCCGGTGAAGCGAGCGACCAGGTCATCATAGCGTCCGCCGCCACCGACCGAGCCGAACACGACGACTTTGTCCTTGTCATTCTTCACATCGAATTTCAGCTGTGCTTCAAATATTGTTCCAGTGTAGTAGCCAAGTCCTCGAATTATAGACCCGTCGAATTGCACTCGAACGTCATCATATTTCTGAGATGTGACAAGGCTCTCGATCGCGGCAAGTTCTTCGATACCCTGCATACCAATTGGACTGTTGCGAACAGACGTTCGCCAAGCCTCAATCATTCGAATTCTTTGATTGTCGTTGGGATCAAACTTGGAGTGTGGACGCTCGCCGACGACATTTATAAACGTCATCAACTTCGTGATTTGATCCGCTTCCAATTCTGCACCTTGAGTCATGTCGCCAGACTCATCTTTTCGCCCCTTTCCCAATAGAGCGCGAACGCCATCAGGTCCTAAGCGATCAAGCTTGTCCAATGCCCGCAACACTGCGCCACGCTTGTGAGCGTTTTCAGGAACATCGGAAAGATGGATGCCTTCCAAAACACCATCGAGCAGTTTTCTAGTGCTGACTTTGATGACGTACTCGCCGCGCTTGAGGCCCAGCGCCTCGAGCGTGTCGGCGAACATCATCACCATCTCCGCATCGGCGGCTGGCGAAGCGGTGCCGACCGTGTCGGCGTCGCACTGGATGAATTCGCGAAAGCGTCCCGGCCCCGGCTTGTCGTTGCGGAACACCGTGCCGATCTGGTAGCGGCGGAAAGGACGCGGCAGGAATTGCTGGTTCTCGGCGACATAGCGGGCCAGCGGCGCGGTCAGGTCGTAGCGCAGCGAAACCCATTGCTCGTCATCGTCGCGGAACGAGAACACGCCCGCGTTCGGCCGGTCGACATCGGGCAGAAACTTGCCGAGCGCATCGGTATATTCCAGGAACGGCGTCTCCAGCGCATCGAAGCCGTAGGATTCATAAGTGCGCCGGATCGTGTCCAGCATCTGCCGCTCGGCCGCGAGTTCACCTGCGGCGCGGTCGCGGAAACCGCGCACCGTCCGTGCCTTGGGCCGGGATTGCTTGCCGTCTGCCATGGGAGCCCTGAAGTCGAGGCGGGTTTGTAGAGCGTGAGAAGTCCGGGGGCAAGGAAGGTCAGGACAACCGCGCGCGGCCCTCGCCCTTCGACAAGCTCCTCCTTCGACAAGCTCAGGAGCAGGGCCAATATTCAATCCTCATCCTGAGCTTGTCGAAGGATGAATGGCATGCGCGCGTCGACGTGCAATCCCCTCAAAACATTGCCGAGCTAGTGGGGCATAGACTCCACGGCCGGATGTTTCGCCGCGTACAATGCCTGAGCCTGCTGCAGCGCATAGGCGCGGATGGCCTTCACGTCGTCTTCGCTGAGCAGGTCCTTGAAGCTGCCCATGCCGGTGTCGGACAGCGCTCCGTCCAGCAAAATCTTATCGTACTGCTTCCAGATTTCCGGCGCGACCATGCGCAGGTCCGGCACTTCGCCCGACGACTGCATCAGCACGCCATGGCAGACCGCGCAGTTCTGGTGGAACAGATTGAAACCCTTCATCGCCAGCTTCGCATCGACCTTGTCGGCGGGAGGCTGCGGCACGTCTTGCGGCAGCTCCGGTGGAATCGCCTGGACGTTCTTGTTGCCGCCGATCTTGAAGGCAAAGATGCGGCCCTGGTTGTTGCGCCACTTCTGCAGCGCCGTGTTCGGATCGCTCGTCGCGCCCAGACCACCCGAGCCACCGAACGCTGCGGCGATCGCGACGTACTGCTCGCCATCGACCGTATAGGTGATCGCAGGCGCGGTCATGCCCGTCTTCAAATCTATCGACCACAACTTATTGCCGGTCGCCGCGTCATAGGCCGCGAAGATTCCATCCGAGCCACCGCCAAAAACGAGTCCGCCGGCAGTGGTGAGTGTGCCGCTGTTCCAGCCGCCGCCCATCTCCACCTGCCACGCCATTTTCTGCCCAACGGGATCCCAGGCACGGATATAGCCCTTGGCCGGCGCCGGCATCCGGCCTTTCTTGATTCCGGCGAGCACGAGCTGGCCGAGTTGGGCAAAGTCGCTCGTGTTCCACGCGCCGGGCTTGTAGCCGATCGGCCGCTGCTGCGCGTAGATGAAGCTGCTGTCGATGACCGGTATGTAAACAAGCCCGGTCTGGGGATTAAACGACATGGGCTGCCAATTGTGCGCCCCGACGGGTCCGGGGATCTGCACCGATGGCCTGGCCGCATAGCGCACGCCGGGTGCCTCGATCGGGCGTCCGGTCTTCATGTCAACGCCCTTGGCCCAGGTAATCGTCGTGTAGGGCTTGGCCGAGATCAATTTTCCGTTGGTGCGGTCGATGACATAGAAGAATCCGTTCTTCGGCGCCTGCAGCAGCACCTTGCGCAGCACCCCGTCGATCGTGACGTCGGCAAGGATGATGTGCTGCGTCGCTGTGTAGTCCCAGTCGTCTCCTGGCGT
>JANYBR010000366.1 GCA_025360685.1 Pseudomonadota bacterium | reverse complement strand
CCTGCAAGGTGGATTGATCACCACGGGCAACGGCACAGAGATGCGGCTGGCTTGCGATCCGGCCTGGGAGTCTTCGGTTTTCGAGCACGCCCTGCCCGGCGGCTCGCGCTTTGCCAAACAGGTGCGCTGTCCGCTGACCCTGATCTATGCCGGCGACGGCACGGCGAGCGAGCGTGAGGTACAAACCGTGGCGCGCCTGCACAGAAACGCGAGAATTGTGAAAGTCCCCGGCGCGACGCACTTCCTGCCGATGGAGCGTCCCGACATCGTGCGCGAAGAAATCGAACGGATCGCGCGCCAGCACTGGACGCGATCTTAGCGCGTGAAGCGCACATCAAGCCGCGCCAGAAGTTCGTCCTGCCGAAAGCCGAGCGCTTCCAGCCTGCCCGAGCGCGAAAACAGTGCCAGGCCCGCGACAGCGGCGGCGATGAGAACCACATCAAATTGTCCGTCCCGGCTGGTGGCCGGTTTGCCTGCAACGTCGGACAAAACCTTCAGTGCAGCTATCAGACGGCCATTGAACAGGCGCTCTGCGTCGCTGGTACCGGGTGTCGAACCAAGTGCGCCTACCGCCGCCGCCAGGCTCTCGGACTTGCCCAGGAAATGCACAGCAGCCGCGCCGGCCGCCGCCAGCGCACCCTTGCCTCCAGCCGGCACTGCCGCTTCGCGCATCCCGCGCGCGAGTAAAGTCAGATCGTCCGCCGCAAGAGCCAGCAAAAGCTCGTTCTTGTTCGCGAAGTATCCGTAGAGAGCCGCCGGGGCGTAGCCAGCTTCCGCCGCGACGGTGCGCAGCGACAGATCGCGCGCGTCTCCGCGTCCGGCTACGCGACGCGCGGCATCGAGAATTCCCGACCGCGCCGCGGCATGCGCCTGCGCGCGCCGCTGCAATCTTTGATCGGTCGGATTGGCCATAAGCCGATGATAGGCGATTCGAGTTCAAAGCCTTAGACGGAGCTCCGGCCAGCCACTCGAACGGCAAAGGCCGCGACTGAGTCGCGGCCTTCAACGATTTCGCTCGGAGTGCGGCCGGCTAGCCGTTGGGATGCTTGGCCTTGTAGGCAATGACGGAGGCATTGTACTCGCCACCGACCTTTTCCTTCAGGTGCTGATTGGCATCGACCTTGGCAGAGACTGCGGTCTGGATCGCAGGATCGAGCGGCTTCTTGTTCTTTACCGCGTCCGTCTGGAGGTCATTGAATTCCTTGAGCAGGCAGGACTGATAATCGTCCGATTGCTTGATAAACGTCATCACGTCGTCATGCGCGTTCCCCATCTGCGCCGTCGTCGCCACGGCGCCGTCGATTGCAGCCGGCGCGATCGGCTCCTGACAAGCGCTCTGCGCCAGCGCCGGAACGGCGGACGCGCCGAGCAAAGCCACGACCAATCCCAATGTCTTCAACATCATAGACTTAAAACTCCCTTGGATTTTGCGACCCCTCGCAAATCGGGGCGATACAAGCACACCCAATAGGGCAGAAGAAAGACAAAGCTGCGAAATGGCTACTGCGTTAGTCCGCCATAGGGGGGTAACGGGTCATATTCCATCTGACGCTGCACGTGCCGCGCAAAAGGGACGTCGAAAAGTTGGCCGGTGAGCCAAAGCGCCATGTCTATACCCGCCGAGACTCCCGCCGCGGTAACGATATTTCCGTCCTGTACGTAACGAAAATCGTCCAGGACTTCGCCGGCTTCCTTGCGTTCGCGCAGGGCCCCGACATAGCCCCAATGCGTCGTCACGCGCTTTCCCCGTGCCGGACCCGCGGCGGTCAGCAGCATCGCGCCCGTGCAGACGCTGGTGACCCATCTGGCGGATTTTGCCGCTGCCGCTATCCAGGAAAGCAGCGCTTTGTTCTCCACTTCGCGGCGCGTTCCCTGGCCGCCGGGAACGAGTAGCACGTCCAGCGGACCACAATTGGCGGTCGTTACGTCGGGCAAAACGCGCATCCCCTTGGCGCAACGCACCGGTGCATCGCGCTCGGCCACCAGGATGACGTCGCACGCTTCGGGCTTGAGCGCCTTTGCCATTGTAAACACTTCCCATGGCCCAACGAAGTCGAGTTCCTCGGCGCCATCGAATATCAATATTCCGATCCTGAGCGTCATGTGGCTCCTCCATTGATCTGAAAGCGGGCGCGAAAGGCTCCGGGACTGGTCTTGAGCAGGCGGTGAAAGGCGCGACGCATGCGTTCTTCCGAACCGAAGCCGGCGCGCCCGGCGACGGCGCCGACCGGAAGAGTGGAGCCCGTCAGCAATCGTCGCGCGGCATCGACTCTTGTCCGCTCCAGGTAGCGTGCCGGCGTCTCGCCGATTTCACGCACGAATGTGCGCGCGAAACTGCGTTCGGACATTTTCGCCCTCGCCGCCAGTGCGCTGACGTCAAGATCCTCATCTGCGTGCTCCGGTATCCAGCGCAGCAGTCCGGCAAGTTTGCCCTTCGGATAGGCTTCCGGCGCCAGATGCGCACTGAATTGCGACTGGCCGCCTGGCCGCACCACGAACATCACAAGCTGACGCGCGATCGCCAGCGCTGTTTCTTCGCCGAGATCCTCGCGTACCAGTGCGAGTGCCAGATCCATGCCCGCGGTCACGCCGGCGGATGTCCACATCTTTCCGTCGCGAACGAAGATTGCATCTGGTTCCAGAGTTGTGCCGGGATAAGCGGCGGCAAAGTCTTCCACCCGCGACCAGTGAGTCGTCGCACGTTTACCGGCAAGCAATCCGGCCTCGGCCAGAGCAAGAGCGCCGGAGCAGACCGAGACGACGCGCCTGGCCTTGCGCGCGCCTGAGCGTAGAACCGCTATCAGCGCCGGGTCTTGAATGGCGCGATCGACGCCAAGGCCGCCGCAAACCATCAAGGTGTCGACGTTGCGCAGCAAGGCGCCGCCATTTCGCGCGTAACCTTTGCCGGCAACCAGACTTAGTCCCTCCGAGGTTCGAAGCGGCCCGGGTCTTCGGGCGGCGAGTACGACTTCGTAGAAAGGTGTCTGACGCCCGCGATTGGCCGAGCCGAGAACTTGCAGCGGTCCGGCGATATCGAGGATCTGGGCGTCCTCGAACGCCAGCATCACGATACGTTTGGGTTTTGCGAGCCTCGACATGCAGGCATTCTAGCCTCGCGTCGTCGTGGCAGAAATGACAATCAGGCCACTTTTACCGCCAATTGCCGGCCACGCTGGCGCGCCACGAACCAGCCGGCCAGCCGGACAAGAACCACGCCGGTCAGCAGGAACAGGGAAAATTCGTACCAGCCGTCCAGGCGGCCGGATGTGCCGAGCCGTCCCAGATCCCACATTGTGAACGCCAGCCAGTAGTACGCCGTGGCTACGCGCTGCAGCGCGCGCCATGTCCGGGCGCTCATCCGGCCCACTGCCGCCGGACGAAAACTCAACAGCAACACGGCGAGCACTGCGCCGTTCAGTCCGCAGTAGAATATCGCGGAGATCGCGAATTGCGTGGTGCCCAGAGCGACCGGTACCAGCACGCACACCAGCGACATGGCGAAGGCGGAAACAAACGCGAACAGCAGGCCGTCATGTTCTCTCGCAGCGGCGCGCATGAACTTGCCAGGGAAAATTCCGGCCAGAGGTTCGACGCCGAGCCAGGCCGCGAAAATCACGACCGAAAATCGCGAAATTAGCTCGGCCGCAACCCTCCAGCCGTCGGCAGCGCCTGTGACAATAAGCGCTCCCACCGCCAGCATCGCGCAGAAGACGAACGCAAACAGGACGAGCGGCCGAACATGGGCGGCTTCAGCCTGCGAGGCGGCCGGCAGATCGTCCGCTCCGTCGGTACTGGTCATCAGGCCGATTCCGCGTGGTTCCTCAAACACAACGCGCAACTCGCCGGTTTGTCCCTAGTGCGGCCGATTCAGCGCCACCGCAAGGCCTTGGACCGGCACAGTGGCCTCGGTTCGGGGCGAACAGGCGAGCATTCCCGCTACGTCCAGGACCGCGCGAGCGGCAGTGCGACGCAGATAATCCTCCGAATGCCGCCAACGTCGCTTGGGGCCGAGTTCGAAGTCGGGGCCCGAACTGGTCTCGACCGTGAAAAGGAAAAAGCCGCCCGGTTTCAGGCAATGGGCAACGCCTGCGAATGTCACGGACAAATCGCCGAGATAGACCAACGTGTCGGCGGCGAGGATCAGATCGTACTCTCCGCCACTGAGAGCCCCTTCGATATCGGCCACCGCCAGATTTCGATACAGCCCGCGTGCGCGTGCCTTCGCGATCATCGCCGGGCTGAGATCGATGCCGTCGATGGTTGGCGCGATATCCGCGAAGGCTTCAGCGGTCAGCCCCGTACCGCATCCCAGATCGAGTGCGACCAGATTGCGCGCGCCCGGTATGACGAGCCTAGCCAGTTCGCGAAGAATTTCGGGCGCGCGATAGCCAAGCTGATCGCGCATGCGGGCATCATAGTCTGTGGAAAACTGATCAAAGAGATGACGAATATAGCCAGCATCGGAACGCGGCCGATGGCGCATGGCTTCAGCCTCTGCGATGCGGCGCGCAAGATCCGGAACGCCATCGGCTGGGACAAGCGCGTACTGCTCGAGCGCCTTCTCCGCTTCGCCGGCCTCGGCCCAGGCACGCCCAAGCTGAAATCGTGCTTCCGGCCTTTGCGGCTCGAGCCGCAGCGCCCGCTGGAATTCTGCGATTGCCGTCGGCAGGTGGCCCGCCGCTATCAATACCTCGCCGAGCGCAATCGTAGCCTGGGCAATGTTCGGGTTGAGGGAATTTGCTTCGCGCGCGGCTTGCAACGCGGCCGGCACATCGCCTGCGCCCAGCAGCGCGCGCACCAGTGCCAAGCGTGCGAGCAGGCCGCCGCGTCCCGATTCAATCCTTGCTTGAAGAAACCGGGCGGCCTCCGAAGGCCGCCCGTTCGACATCAGCTCGCTCGCGTATTCGAGCGGGTCGCCGTCAACTGGCAAGCGTGCACTTGCCGTTGTTCAGCACGACGACATCGCGCTCCTTCAGCTTCGAGCGGAATGAAACCACGCTGCCATCGACCCACATTTCGGTGACGATGGTCTCGCCCGGGAACACGGGAGAGGAAAAGCGCACATCGAAGCTGGTGATCTTCTTGGGATCGTATTTTGCGAGAGTCGAGATCACCGCGCGGCAGGCCGTTCCATATGAGCACAGGCCGTGCAGGATCGGCCGCGGGAAGCCCGCCATCTTGGCGACTTTGGGATCGCGATGCAGCGGATTGCGGTCACCCGATAGCGCGTAGATGAACGCTTGGTCGGCGCGCGTGTCGCAGGCCTGAACAAGATCGGGCGCGCGGGTCGGCAGTTGATGCGGCTCCGGCGCGCCGTCCTTCGGACCGCCGAACCCGCCGTCGCCGCGCGCGAACGTCGTGCCGACCAGCGTGGCGAGCTTGTCGCCGGTGGCTTTCTCCTTGATGACACGCTCATTGACGATGATCGCGCCCTTGTCCTTGCCCTTGTCCCACACGCCGATCACGCGCGTGTCCGAGATGACATCGCAGGCCGGCGGCAGCGGCTTGTGAATCTGCACGCGCTGCTCGCCATGCACGACCATCAGATAGTTGATGCCCGACATGGCGCGCCCGCCGCTATCGCCGCTGCGCGAGCGGCCCGTCGGGATGACTGTCGCAAAGGTCGGCACGACCTGAAGGTCGTTTTCATAGGTGAATGGCAGCTCCTGCTCGTTCATGGGATCGCGCTGAAAGCCGATGCCGAGCGCATAAAGCATCACTTCGCGGTCGCCGTAGCTGGCTTCGAGCCCGGTCGATTTGGACTGCATCATCTGTTCGTAGTTGATGGGCATGATGTCCTCCGTTGTTCCGTTGTCTGAGTGAAGATTATGTTAGCCGCGGGCTTTGCGCCAATAGCGGCCGATGCAGTCTGGTGAGCCCGGCCATGGCGGTGCTAGCTTGCCGACAGTAATGCGTATTCCCCAGAGGAAACTTCCCATGACCTATCGCTGCTTCAATGTCGAGATCGCCAACCA
>JANYBR010000365.1 GCA_025360685.1 Pseudomonadota bacterium | reverse complement strand
CGGGCGATGCGAACGGGGCGGGTCGCGCTGGTCATGTAATGGAGAAAAAGGAATTTGGAATTGATCAACGCTCGTGTTGATGCTACCATGACTCATCGAATCGTGGGTGCCGTGACAACAGCATGAAACCTCGACGGGTGTTCGTTCACGGCGCAGCGGTCTCCATGTCCTGGGCCGACGCGTCGTACAGCCTGGAGGAGCTGATCTTCAAAGGCGTCAAACGCGCGTTGCATGCTTCCAAGACATGCATAGACGCCGTCGATTCCGTAGTCTTGGCCGCTCACGATCTCGTGGATGGCCGTTCGCTTTCCAGCATGGTCACGGCCCCTGCCGCGGGTGCTTATCTGCGCGATGAGATCCGCCTCGCCGAGGATGGGCTGGTGGCTCTGTCGTTGGCCGGTGCCCGAGTGGCCGCTGGCGAATCAGAGCTCTCGATCGTTGCCGCCTGGGGACGCGCAAGCGAAGGTGATTTCCTGAGCCAGTCGAGAGCGGCGATGGATCCGTTTCTTGTTCAGCCTTTTGGGCTCACGGAGGCGGACATCTCGGCCTTCCGTCTGTCGCGCTGGCTCGGCGCCCATGGCCCTCAAGACGAGGCCAGGGTTCGTGCCGCAGAGATGCGCCTCGTGCGCGCGCGCCAGAATCCACGAGCGATCGACACGTCGGCACCGCTTCTACCACTCAACGCGCCATTGCGTGTCGACGAGGCCCCTCGATGTGCGGACATCGTCGTTGCCGCGCTGGTTGGATCGCGTGAGAGTGCTTGCCACATCTCGGGCATTGGTCACGGCACCGACGCGACGCTGGTGGGTGACCGGGATTGGCTCGAACGCCCTGCACTTCGCACTGCAGTCGAGCAAGCGCTGGGAGAGGCAAGACTCTCACTCAAGGATCTCGATCTCTTCGAAATCGACGGCATGACGCTCGCCGATGAGGCGCTTGCCCTTGAAGCAATCGGACTTGCTGAGCCGGGCGACGGCTTTGGGCTCTATGCCCGCTCCGATCGGATCAACCCGTCCGGCGGTTCAGCGGCAGGCTGGTGCTACCCGGCGATGGGCCTCGTTCGCTTCGCGGAGTGTTTGCTTCGACTTGACGCGGGCGGGAAGCGGGGCGTGGCGGTGGGTTCGTCGCCCATCGGCGATCAGACGCAAACCGCTGTGGTGCTGGAGGTGGCATGAGCACCGCCGGGGCGCCCCAAGGTGCGAATACCGGCGCGCGCAGCGCGAAGGTGGCCAAATGAAAGAGGAAGTTGCCATCATCGGCGTTGGGCAGACGCAATACCGTCGACAGCATTCGAATCTCAACACGGCAGAGCTCGTCCGACAGGCGGCGACGGCTGCACTCGAGGATGCGGGCCTTGGGTTGGATGCGATCGGGCTGATCGTGGGCGGCGTGGCTCCCGATGCGCTGGCCGGGATCAATCACCTGGACATGCACGCGATTTCGAGGCCGGGCATTCCTTACTTTCGTGTCAATACCGGCGGCGCGACAGGCTCTTCCGCGCTTTTGGCCGCCCTGTCCTGGATTCATGCGGGCCGCTGCAAGGCGGTGCTGGTCGTCACAGTCGAGCGGATGGGACATGCGAGTTCGGCACAGAAGATCTTCAACTCGATCTTTGACCCGATCTACGAAAAAGACATCAGCATGTCGACGATCAGCATGGTGGCTTTGCGCGCGACGCTACTCATGCAGCAATATGGCTACACGCTGGAGCACTGGGCCGGATTGGCGGCGCGCAATTCAGCGTCGTCCATGTTGAATGACACCCTCGAGAATCCGCGTTTCTTCACGGCCGAAGATGTCCTGAAGTCGAGGTTTCTCGCTTGGCCAATTCACGCCCTCGAGACATGTCCGACGAGTGAGGGCGCCTGTGCGGTGGTGGTGACGGCCAAGAGCCTGGTGGGATCCAGGAAAGCCGCATGGATTCTGGGGGCCCGCGGCTTGAGCGACACCTACGCCATCGGGGATCGCCTGCACAGGCCAGAAGGATCGCTGGTCGATCTGGTGACCTTGCGGCGCTCGGCGGAGGCGGCTTATCGTGACGCCGGGATCACGAATCCGCGCGAAGCGCTCGATGTCGTGGAGATCCAGGCGCCGTTCGCCAGTTCTGAAGCGATGGCTTATCCAGCACTGGGTTTCTGTGATGAACACGACTGCGTGAGTTTCACCGAAAACGCGATCGAGCAAAAAGCGGGCATTGCCATCAACCCGTCGGGCGGCCCGCAGGCGAGCAACCCGGTCAGCGCGACCGCCTTGATTCGCATCGCAGAGTGCGCGCAGCAGGTGCGGGGTTTGGCCGGCAGGCGTCAAGTGGATGGGGTGCGAAAGGCCATCGCGACTGGACAAGGCGGCGCGACCCAAT
>JANYBR010000293.1 GCA_025360685.1 Pseudomonadota bacterium | reverse complement strand
CAGGGAGAGGAAGTGTTGCTGTCTCGTCCAGGCGCGCACTCAAGGCGGGCAGGGCTTCTATAACAGTGCGCTTTCTCTGACGGGACGCCGTCCACGTTGGCGCCCATATAGGCTTTTGGCCGTCCCAAGGCAATCGGCTGTCGCACAACGTGATTTAGCGAGCCTTTACGGTGGCCGGTTTCTTTTTCTTGATCGGCTTGGGCGGCATGGAGGCGGCGAGCTTCAGGGCCACTTCGGCATCGGCCGCTTCCTTGGCCAAACGCAACGCCTTCAGCTTGGCTGTCCTGGAGTCGAACGCATTGCGTTCCTGCTCCAGCTCCTTTTTGACCATCGCATCTCGTTGTTCCGACGCTGTAAAATGCGTGTTGGCCTTGCGGCGCGCACTGTCGCGGACTTCAGTCGGGTTCGCCATGGCGGACTCCTTGTCTGCGCGGGGTCCGGGTCCGCGTCGGCGGGCAGGGGCTCTGCGGTGATTGGGGCGGGCACGCCAACCCGAAATGGGGGCAGACCGTTCATAAAACTATAGCGCAAATTGCTGCGCTGCGGGCGAAAATTTGCAGCGCGAAATATCCGCGGAATTCCGGCCACATAGCGCGCCTGTGCGACTTGTTTGCCCGTCCTTGTCGGCTAGTGTGCGGCGCCAATCTAGGAAAACCGCACATGCTTCGAATTCTTCTCGCCGCCGCCGCCCTGCTCATCGCCGCGCCGGCCGCCGCATCCGATGCCGCCGACGTCATGGTACCGATCAGGGCCTTCGTCGCGGCGATCGACAAGGGCGACTTGGCCGCCGCCGCCGCGGCGCATGTCGATGCGCCCAGCATCATCGACGATTTTCCGCCGCATCATTGGTCGGGGGCCGGCGCATTCGCAAGCTGGGGCGCGGACTATGGCAAGGACGCGCAGGCCAGCGGCGCAACCGGCGGCAGGCTCACCATGCACAAGGTGCGTCGCATCAAGCTCGAGGGCGACAGCGCCTATGCCGTGGTGCCGACCGACTACAGCTACAAGATCCACGGCAAGCGCGTCGTGGAACGCGGCACGATCGTCTACGCGCTGACGCGCACGCCCGCCGGCTGGCGCATCGCAAGCTGGGCCTTCAGCTGGTGACGCTTCACGCCTAGGAGCGGCGGAAGACGTTCCAGATCACGCTGCCGATCGCGGCGGCGGCGAAGGCGACCGCGAACGTCACGCCGATCAAGATGCCGGCGCGCATCGCATCGAACGGCTCGACGCGCAGCACCGGCGCGATGAAATGCGCCCAGAAAATGAAGTCGACCAGTTTCTGCGCCAGGTGCATGGCGACCAGCGCCGACCAGCCGGCATGCGCCAGCGCGACGAAAATGCCGAATGCGAGTCCGGCCCTTATTGGATTGATCATGACGGTTCCCCCCGTTGGAGGCACCAGCCTGTCACTTTGCGGCGCGGCGCGATAGCGCGGCCGCGCGCGCCTCAGCCCAGCACGAATTTCTTGCGTGGTTTCTTGGGCTTGGGCGGCGGCGCGCCGATCGCGGCGAGGCGCGCTTCCTCGCGATCGATCTCTTCCTTGGCCAGGCGCAGGGCGCGCAGCTTGACGGTCTTGGCATCGGTCGCATCGCGCAGGCGGTTGATTTCGATCTTGATGGCGCTGTCGCGCTGTTCGCGCACGACGAAATGGTTCTGCGCCTTGCGGCGGGCGCCATCGCGGTCGCGCGGCGGCGGACTCAACGGGTTATGTTCGCTCATGGCGTCCTCGCGAATAAAAAACCGGCGGCAGGATTTCTCCCGCCGCCGGCCTTCAAGACTTAAGCCGACTTGAGATTGACGGCCTTGGAACCGCGCGCGTCCGGCTGGACGTCGAACGTCACCTTGTCGCCTTCGTTGAGCGAGCGCATGCCCGCCGCTTCGACGGCCGTGGCATGGACGAACACGTCCTTGCCGCCGCCTTCCGGAGCGATGAAGCCGAAACCTTTTGCGGTGTTGAAGAACTTGACTGTACCGATTGTCATTACATTTTCCTGACTTGAGTAAAATTCCGCGCGCGCACATGCGCGAACGGGCGTGGAAAACGGGACATCAGTTTTGGGAAGGTTTCCGATCGGCCGGCACGCACAAAGCGGGTCAGTATCAACAAGAGCGCTTCGTCTGACGGGACGTAAGAACCACGTGGGGTTGATATGGGCTTTGCGGAGGCGGATTACAAGTGCGTCCCCGCCAACGGCCCATTTGCCGCGCGCGATCTGTTTCAGGAACGCGCCTTCCCCGGCACGATAATTGTTCAGCGATTTTTGCTTCACCTTTTCCAATTCGCTTTTTCTCGTTTTCTCGCAGCGCTTTTTCGGGGTCGATTCGGACGGACTCCCCCGTTCTCGCGGATCGCCCGCAAGTTTTTTCGGCTCCAACTGCGGAAAAATTGTAAAGAACAGAACAGGAACGATCAA
Organism: Pseudomonadota bacterium; assembly: GCA_025360685.1. GTDB lineage: Bacteria > Pseudomonadota > Alphaproteobacteria > Micropepsales > Micropepsaceae > Rhizomicrobium. The sequence goes on along the minus strand of JANYBR010000293.1, from coordinate 821 downwards.
TAGAAACGTTGTCGATACGCTGTATTTCACGTTTCATTTGGTGAGAGCCTTTGAGAAAAGGTCCGGTGGACCTTTTCGGCTCGAACGACACTGCCGCATTTTAGAGAGACATCGTCATGTGCAGGAACATTCGAACACTCGCAAACTTCGCGCCGCCGGCGACGGACGAGGAGATCCGCGCGTCGGCGCTGCAGTTCGTGCGCAAGCTCTCCGGCTTCAACCACCCGTCGAAGGCGAACGAGGCGGTGTTCAACCGCGCGATCGAGGACGTGACGCACGCCGCGCATCACCTCCTCGCCGAGCTCGTGAGCAACGCCCCGCCCCGCGACCGCGCCGCCGAAGCCGCAAAGGCCAAGGCGCGGAATGCGGCGAGGTTTGGGGTGGTCAGCGCCGATGTAGGTGAGCAGTCACTCAAGTTTTCGACCAAATAAGTCCCCAGGCACGACTTGCGAATACTTGACTCCGCGCAACGGTCATTGATCTAATACCGACAGTTGATACTTCAACGTTGGCAATTTTGCCCTCTCCGCCTCTGCTGTCGACCTTATTAGCATGGTCACTAAGCAGGAACTGACCGAGACAAAGCAAATGGCTGCGCTTGCCGACCCCGTAACTGTGATGGCAGCAAAAATTGCGACAAAGACTTTCAGCGAACTTGCTGCGAGGTTGGCCAATAGTGTGGTCGAGGCCGCGGCAAAACCTTTGACGGCCGTATATGAGGCTATTACCACAAATTTTGAACCGCATCTGAAGGTCACGTTCGCCCGATGCACAAAAGTAAAAACGATTTTAAATCGCGAAGAACCCGCAGACCTTCTAGC
>JANYBR010000357.1 GCA_025360685.1 Pseudomonadota bacterium | reverse complement strand
CCAGCGCCGGCAGCCGCGAAAACCGCCACTTGATGTGCTGCCTCCGCTTCGCCTTTCTGGGCCGCCTCGATAATGAGCCGAATGCCGTCCGCTACGGGCATGCCTGGTCGGACCAGAAACATCTGGCCGAGCGCCGTCATTGCTCGGACATCGTCATCCGTGACGCCCTGCTCCAAGACGCGCCGTGCCTCGCCAGGATCGCCCGTTCGGTCATAGTGCGAAGCCAGCGCCAGACGAGCTTCGCTGTCGCCTGCCTCGATTCGGCGTTTTGTCTCTAAGAGCGCTGCCTCGTCCAAGGCCCCATTCCCGATTACTCGTGAAACCCTAACATCGCGGGTTCCTCGATTGCGACCCGCGCGACAAACCTATTCCACTACCCGCACGCCGACTGGTGCAGGCAGATCCTCGCTACCGCGGCAGGTTCGTCGCCTTGAGTTCCACTCCGCCACGCGGCAGGTCGCTCACCGCTCCGACCACCGCACGCACCGGCTCGGCGTTCATCAGGGTCACGAAGCCTTGCATGGCGTGCACCACGCCGCCCGAATTGCCGAACGCATCGCTGATCGCCTCAAACAGGTTCTTCTGGCGCGGATAGAAGCGAAACACGACGCGTTCGCCCGGCGCGATGCCCGCGAGGCGGCGCGCCTCATCGCTCGCCGTCCAGAGCCCGCCAAGATCGTCGACCAAGCCATGCACCTTTCCGTCGGCACCCGACCAGACGCGGCCCTTGGCGATATCTTGCACCTGCGCCAGAGGCAGCTTGCGCCCCGCCGCCACCTTCGAGGTGAAATCGGCATAGATCACATCCGCCTCGCGGTTCAGCGCGGCGAGCTGGTCGGCCGTGTAGGGCTGGAACTCCGAATTGTAGAGCGCATTGTGCCCCACACCCACCGACGCCGTTCCCACTCCCGCCAGCGCCAGCGAACGGTCGATCGAAACCTTGCCGGTCAACACCCCGATCGAGCCGGTGATGGTGCCCGGCTCAGCCACGATCCGGTTCGCCGACAGCGAAATATAATAGCCGCCGGACGCCGCGACGCTGCCCATGCTGATGATAACGGGCTTGCCGGCAGCCTGCGCTTTCTTGACCGCATCGAGGATCTGGTCGGAAGCCGAAACAGAGCCGCCAGGCGAGTCGACACGCAGGATGATGGCCTTCACGTCCTTGTCGGCTGCGGCCTGACGGATGGCCTTAGACAGGTCGTCGCCGGCGATGACGTTGCTGTTCCCGAAGAAGCCGCCGCCTGCCGTGCCGTCCTGGATCTCGCCGGAGGCCTGGATCAAGGCAACGCGCGGCCCACCGGCCGACTCGCCCGCCTGCTTGCTGGCCTTTACGAATTCCGACATCGCGACCAGGCTTGAGCCCGCGCCGGCCCGCGCCAGCGCAGCGTTCTGCGCGTCATCGTCAAAGCCGATCTGGTCGATCAGGCCCGCCGCGCGTGCGTTTTCGGTGAACTGCGGACTGGCTTCGAAGGCCGCCACGACCCGGTCGCGCGTCAGGTGCCGGTCGGCTGCCGCGCCGGAGGTGGCCGCGTCGTACCAGGACTGCATCAGCCGCGTCAGCTGTTCTCGGTCGGGCGATGTCATGCTCTTTTCCATGAACTGGTCCGCAGCGCTCTTGTAGTCGGCGCGTTTGACGATCTGCGGATCCGCCTGAAGCTTGTCGAGCAGGCCGCGCAGGAAAATCTGCGCTCCGCCCTCTCCTGCCGCGGTGAACGGCGACTTGGGCTGCATCCAGATCTGGTCGGCGGAGGCTGCGGTCAGATAGTCACCTAGACCCGCTGCGACGAAGCCCTGACTGTGGGCGATGACGAACTTGCCGGATTTGCGAAATTTCTTGAGCGCGGTACCGATTTCTTCTGCCTGAGCGATGGAGAGATTGGCGCTGCCGATTCGCAGCGACACGCCTTTGACCCTGGGATCGCGTTCGGCCGCATCAAGCGCCAGCACAACGTCCATCACGGTGACCGGCAGGTTGCCGAAGTTGAAGTTCACATTCGAGGAATCCTGCAACGGATTGCGCAGGTCCAGCGACAGAACCATGTTGCGCGGCAAGCCATCGCCTTGGAACGAGCCGATCACGACGAGAACGACGGCAACAAGCACGCCGAAGACCGCAAACTTGGCGATGCCATTGAGTACGCCCAAGCCCACGGACTTGGCCCAGCGAAGAAAAGCGACCATGCGCATTGACCCTCCAGATGGCGACAGCGGATGCTGGTCCGCTCTTATATGGAGCCTACATTAAGGAAGCCCAATGGCAGGCGCACATTCACAACTGGACTTCCTCTGGGGTATCTATCAACACATTGAAAAAACAGGGTAAAATCGCCTGACTGTGTTTGAACCTTCGTGCCCTAAGCCTCCTGCAAAATGCCAAGCAGTGCCACAGCGACGGGCTTTACGGCGACAAGGTCTGGAACGCGCTCGATCGACGGGCGTTTTCAAGCCGGTGAGGCGAAAGGCCAGGACAGACGACGTCCGTTTGCGAGATCCGTGCCGTGCCGGACCAGCCTAACGCGTTCCCCTCGGCCGGCAAACGTAAGCGTGAACAATTAACGATCCTCTTGCAGGCACGAAGTGGTATTATCGCCAAACTCACACGGTCGCTTCGAACCGAGGAGGACAGGTGGACATCCGCGGCGGCATCACGCGCAGGCGGCTTCTGAGTCGAGGCATATCGGCGTTCGCGCTCGCACCAGTCATTGCACGCGGATCCACGGACTCCGAAAAATCTCAGGACGCATCCGGCAACACGATCCAGGGCTCCGCCGACGTGCAGCAGCGTATCGCGCTCGAAACGATGATCGACGGCAAGGGACCATTTCGCTTTCTGGTCGACACCGGCGCTGATCGTTCAGTTATCGCCGAAGACGTCGCCGTCCGCCTGGGGTTGATAAGTGGCGACGATGTGATTGTTCAAGGCATCGTACGCTCCGTACAGAGTACGACTGTAATTTTGCGGAACATATCTTTTGGTCGAATCACACTTGATAGCCTCGCCACTCCGGTATTGCACCGCCGATGGCTTGGCGCCGACGGTTATCTTGGGCTGGACGTGATCGACGGCCGCAAGGTGACGTTCGATTTTCAAAAGCACACACTGAGCGTGGATCGATCGGATGGCGGCGCCAGCTGGTTACATCCCAATGAATCGATTGTGCGGCTGAATGGCGCTGGCGGCCGTCTGACCGCCCTAAAGTGTACCGTGGACGGAGTGAGCGCCGCAGGATTCATCGACTCCGGTGCCGAGATGTCGATTGGAAACTCGCGTCTCTTTCGCGAGCTGGAAAAGGCGGGGGCGACTTATTCGAGCGATGAAGTCATCCCCGTCATAGGGGTCACCGGCGGCGAGGCGTCCAGCCGGATCACAGCCATTTCCGAAGTTCGGTTCGGCGCCATACATTTTGATCATAGTTTTCTCTTGATATCCGATCTCCCCGTTTTCGACGTCTGGGGCCTGTCCGACCAACCGGCCCTGTTTTTGGGAATGAACTTCTTGAAGCAGACATCTGCCCTCACGATCGACTACGTCCGAAAGGAGATTCTTTTCAAACTGGCCGAGCTTCGGATCGCAAGTCGCGCCTGAGCGTCGGCCAACAGATTTCAGTCGCGTCGACTCCTGAATTCGGTCCCCAAACGGTGCAAATGTCGCAATTCGCGATTGGCCCGTCCGGGGCGGCATTAACGCTGGCCCTGGCCTCGCGCCATTCGTA
>JANYBR010000141.1 GCA_025360685.1 Pseudomonadota bacterium | reverse complement strand
CGCGCTGCTCGGCGAGCCGCAAGCCGAAGCGCTCGGGAGATATCCTAAGACCAAGCTGGAAGTCGTGGCGAGTCCGCGCACGCACGCCTTTGATAATCTCAAGCACAACTCGCGAGCGATTTTCCAGCGACGCGCCGAAGCGATCGGTGCGTTGGTTTGTTTCTGAGCTTAGGAACGCGCAGAGAATGTAGCCATGGGCAGCGTGCAGCTCGACCCCGTCGAAACCGGCTCTCTCCGCGCGCACTGCCGCCGCGATAAAGTCTTCGATCAGTGTCCCGACTTCGGCCTCGCTCATGGCGCGAGCGTGGAATTCCGCATTGTCCGACGGGCCGCGCGGTTGTTCGCCGATCAATTCGGCCGGGGAGCGGATGCCGGCATGATGCAGTTGCACCGATGAGACCGCGCCACCGGCACGAATGCCAGCTGCAAGACGCCTCAGCCCGGGCAGGTGATCGTCGGAAAAGACGCCAAGCTGACCGGGAAAGCCTTGTCCAACCCGTTGCACATGTGCGGCGCATGTCATCACGAGGCCAAAGCCGCCAGCGGCCCGGTAGGTCAGCCAGTTGTATTCGTCGTCCGACAGGCGCCCGTCGTCATGACTTTGCAGGTTCGTCAAAGGCGCCAGCATGAAGCGGTTTTTCCAAGCTGGACCGCGCTGAAGCGTCAATGGGTCAAAGAGATCAGGCATGCAGAATCGCTTAAGTGCGGAACTGGAGGACTAGGGCAACCCACTTTCAACAAGTAGCAGCCGAAATCAACATTCAGATCGGCCATCGAGACCCCCAACACGAAGGTCCGCTTTCGACCCGAGGCAGACATGCAGTCGCCGGACATCGCGGGTCGAAGTACAGAGCGGTGCGCAATCGAATTGCTCGTGGAAGCCACGCCCACCTATTGTCTACCCGCTCCTTGATATCGGCTCGCGCCCTCCCGATATTCAAATGATTGTGGGAGGATAGTCCGACATGAGCGAAGTCTTGGTTCCGGCCGCTGAGGAAGCGGTAGTCGGCAGTGCGCAAGCGTTCGACGCAAAGACCGCGATGCGTTCGGTTGGGCTTAGCATCTTTGTCAACGGCGTTCTTCCGTTTGCGCTGTACAAAATCCTCGCGCCGCACTTCCCGGCAGGCAGCGTCGTGCCGCTGCTTTACGCCAGCGCGTTTCCCCTTCTCGGACTCACGTTCGGTTTTATCCGCACCCGCGTCGTCGACGCCATCGCGATCTTTGCGCTGTTCGGCATCGTCTACAGCGTGGCCACGATGCTACTGGCTGGCGAAGTTCGACTCGCCTTGATCCTCGGCTCGACGCAAGGCTTCTTGATCGCCGGCGTGTTTTTTGTGTCGGCGCTTATCCGTCGCCCAATCCTGTTTTTCATGGTTCGGCAATTCGTGGCCGGAAACGATCTTGAGCGCCGCGCGCGCTTCGCGGCAGTCGACGAGGCCGACGGCGGGCGCACCTTTTTCACCGCGACTATGGTCTGGGCCGTTGGGATAATGGTGCTTGGCGCAACGGCGCTCGGACTTGCCCTAACGCTGGCGCCGGCGACCTATCTCCTCGTCAACAATATCGTCAACACAGCGGTCAACGTGATTCTGCTCGTTTGGACAGTCCGTTTCGTGCGCGGCCGCTTGGCACTCGCGGCTGGGAACTGACAACTCAACTCGCCAGAGGTGCAATACTGCGGGTAGGGCGCAATCGCTCATGCCGCGGCAGTAGCGGCCGCCCACGTCCGATCAACGTCGGCTCGGAAGAGCCGAAGGGTCGATCGTGGGAACAGATGGCGTTGGACGTTGAAGTTATTGTAGACGGTGGCGTGGGTGGCGAGGAGTCTCCGAGCTGAGGCCTGCGACTTGACCTTCTGTAGTCTTCTCTCCCGTTGTCGAATGACGAGATGCCAGCGGCCACTCGGCTTGAGTCTCTTCCGTCGGAGATTGTGCGCGAAGATCCCGCCGAACTTAAGGCTCCAGCAACGGACCGTCTCGTAGCTGGTGTCGATACAGCGTTCGGCCAGCTTTTCCTCGACATCGCGGAAATTGAGGCTGAACTGGAAGTAGGGCCGAATGGCCAACCGAATGACGTCAGGCGGGAACTTGGGGCGCTTGAATGAGACTGGCTGCATGGGCACTCCCCATTTTGGGGACCAATGTTGCCCCCAAGCGGAGAAAGTTTAGAGTTGGACTGACAGCACCACCACCTTTTCAGCAGCGCACGATCCGCAGGAAAGTTCGCTTCAGCATGAGTACCGTCAAATTCATCGGCTTTCTTTTCGGCGCGATTCTGGCGGCAACGAGTTCCTCTGCAGACGAAGTCGTTGTCGCGCGCAATGTCCTTGGACCCGAGGGTCCCTTGTACTTTGACGGCAATCTCTACTTCGTCGGTTGGGTCTCGGACACGTTGTCGAAGTGGGACGGAAAGAAAACCATTGTCCTGAATCACACGCGGGGTTGCGGCCACAATGGCTTGGCACTGACCAAGCACAAGACCTTCATGCTCGCTTGCACCGATGATCCCGGTGCGATCCTCGAACTCGACATGACGGGCAAGCAGCTGCATCGCTGGGATACCGACAGCGACGGCGGAAAGCTCGTCGGCGGCATAAACGACGTCGTGGTGACAGGGAACGACGGCGTCTACGCAACCGTGTTTGGACCGTATGCGGGTGCGCCGACTTCCGTCATCGGCCGCATTCTTTATCTCGCACCCGGCAGCCAGAAATGGGTCGAAGTCGCAAACGATCTGAACTATGCGAACGGCATCGGCGTTTCTCCGGACCAGAAGACGCTCTATGTCAGCGAGACGGTGGGAAACTGTATCCTCAGATTCTCGATCGGCCATGATGGCTCGTTGAGCCATAGGTCGAATTTTGCGCTGCTGAACGTGTTGACGAAGAACCGGGTGGATTCCTGGTGGCTCGGTCCCGACAGCATGAAGATCGACGCCAAGGGCAACATCTATGTTGCACAATGGTTCGGCGGCAAGATTCTGAAAATATCTCGGGAAGGAAAGCTGTTGCACGTCTTCAAGATCGCAGCCGGCTATGGCACGACAAACGTTGCGTTCGGTCCGGGCGACGACGATCTCTATGTAACCGCGGTCAAGGATCCGAACGACCTGAAGGCAAGGGGTGTCGTCGTGAAGATTCGCAATGTGAAGTGATTTCCGGGCTCTGTCGCCGCGCAGGACTGGCTGGAGTGCACGACGGAAACACCGGATTATCGGCTCCATCGGCCCGGGCTGATCGAATCTGGCGCGCGGCCGGTAAATTGAACCAAACGTGGCGCCGCTGGGCGCATTGCACTAGCTTTACGGACGCCCGAAAGCGCCGAGTAAGGGGAACAGCGTCATGATACAGATTACATATCCCTACATCACCGCCGCCGCTGCCGTGTTCCTGGCGGTCTTTCAAATGATATTGACTCTGTATGTCGCCAACGGTCGCGGAAAATACAAAACCGGATTGGGCGATGGCGGCCACCCCGGATTGATCCGCCGTATCCGCATCCACGGAAACCTGGCCGAGAACGCGCCCCTGTTTCTCATTCTCCTCGCGCTGGTCGAGACGAGCGGGCAGTGGACAGAGTTCGTGCCTATACTGGCTGCGTTGTTTCTCGTTGCGCGCCTCAGCCATGCGATGGGACTGTCGATTTCGGCGGGCCCGAGCGTGTTTCGTTTGATCGGCGTGCTCGGAAGCATGGGCGCGGTGCTGACGTTGGCGGTGCTTATCGCGCTCACGCTCTCAAGGAATACGCAGTGGCTGGCCCATCTTCCGCGTTAGACGAAGAGATCCCTTCAAGAGTCGGGGTCAATATCATGGGCGCCAATTGGCCCGACATCGTATGCCCGAATGGAGTTTGAAATCATGAAAGCTCGTACGTCGCATGCACTTTCGCTTACCGCCGCTGTCTTGCTCGTCGCCGGATGCACACCTAACGCGGCACCGTCGGGCCAGATGGTGATGACGACCACGATCGAAATCAGCAACAGCGGTGCCACCAACTCCATCGGCTATCGCGTGCTGATCGGATCGGACGGCGGCGCGTCCTTCGTCAGCGGAGAGGGTTCGGGACAAGCACAGCTTCCCACCGAAACGTTCAGCCAGTTCAAACAGGACATCGCCGCTGCGAAGCCGCTCGCGAACCTTGCCGCCGAGGCGACCTGCATGAAACCGGTATCGTTCGGCACTTCGACGTTCGTGTCGGTGGGCGGAGATCGTTCGCCAGATCTGACATGTCCGGCGGACGCCACGGCGATGCGCCTGAAAGACGACGTCTCCGCGATCGTCGATTTTCTCAAGCTCCGCAATGTTCCGCGCGGAGAAGGCAAGGAACTGCCGCCGCAAAATTTCTGAGCCGATGCACGCCTTGCCGGAGTTCCTGACATGACCGAGACCGCTACATTGTCGCGCCGCAGAAGATTGCGCTTCTATGGCTGGGGTTATGCCGACGAAGTCTTGTCGGCGGAAGAGGAGACGCGGGTGCGCGCCAGCGTCGAACGCTTCGGCACCGCCCCGGTCGAGGTTTCCGCGCCTCGCGAGGGCGAGTTCGCGTTGCGGCCGCCGCGTATCGCGATTCCGACGGCACTCGCGCCGATGGTGTCCGTCACGCCTTACGACCGGCTGGTTCACAGCTACGGCAAGTCGTTTGCCGATATCGTGCGCATGTTCATGCGCGAGGTGCCGCAGCCGCCCGACCTTGTTGCCTTTCCCAAATCCGAACGCGATGTTGTGGCGCTGCTGGACTGGGCATCAAGCGCGAACGTCGCTGCCATTCCGTTCGGCGGCGGCTCGAGCGTCGCGGGCGGCGTCGAGCCTGACGTGGGCGACTCCTATGCCGGAACGGTTTCGATCGACCTGCAATACCTGAACCAAGTTCTGGAAATCGATCGCGCCAGCCGCGCGGCGCGCATCCAGGCCGGTGCATTGGGACCCGAACTCGAGGATCAGCTGAAGCCGCATGGTTTGACGCTGCGCCACTTCCCGCAGAGTTTGCAGCTCTCCACACTGGGCGGATGGATCGCCACACGCAGCGGCGGCCACTATGCCTCGCTGTACACGCACATCGACGATTTCGTGGAAGCGACGCGGACGGTGACGCCGGCGGGCGTGCTCGAGACACGGCGCCTGCCCGGCTCGGGCGCCGGCCCTTCGCCGGACCGAATGATCATCGGCTCGGAGGGCATTCTGGGCATAATCGTCGAAGCCTGGATGCGCCTGCAGGACCGTCCGGTGCATCAAGCTTCCGCCAGCATCGCCTTTCCGACGATGGCCAAGGCAACCGCCGCCGTGCGCGCGCTTTCGCAGTCCGGCCTCTTTCCTTCCAATTGCCGTCTGCTGGATCCGGCCGAGGCGCGCAACAACGGCGTGGGTGACGGCACGTCGGCAATCCTGGTTCTCGGATTTGAATCCGCCGATCATCCGCTGGATGCCTGGATGAAACGTGCACTCGAACTGGTCGCCGATCACGACGGGCGGTTCGACGCCGATGCGGTGGCACGATCGCTGTCGCCGCGCGGCAGCGGCGCGGAACATCGCCAGGGCGCTGCGGGCCAATGGCGCAACGCCTTCATTCGCATGCCGTATTATCGCGACCTGATGGTCGCGTTCGGCGTCATCACCGATACGTTCGAGACCGCCATCACCTGGGACCGGTTCGACGCTTTGTACGAAGGCGTGAGGGAAAAGACCGCGGCGGCGGTCCGCGAAATCTG
>JANYBR010000138.1 GCA_025360685.1 Pseudomonadota bacterium | reverse complement strand
TGAGTAAAATTCGAATGGTGGCGAGAAGTCGGCGCGTCTGAACATCTCCGAGAGAAACGTGTACGCCGCCTCACACGCCACAGTTTCGGTGTGACGCTTTTGCAGACTTCTCCATAAGTTCCCTCTGCGCTCGAAACTCAGCGCGAAAAGTTCCTCTTCGCTGATGCCACAAAGCGGCGAGCGGAGCAGTGTGGCGAGGTTGTAGTCGTCTTCCGGCAGCAGAACGAAACGGCCGAGCGCGATTAGGTCCATGACCGCGATCTGTTCGGTCAGGATGATGCGGTCCGCACCGGCAACCGGCACACGCTGCTCCTTCAGTTGCCGAATGATCTCGTTGCCAAACGGCTGGCGCCGCGGCAGCAGGATCATGATGTCGCCGGCCTTGATGGCTTTCGCATGTCCGGGAAGCTTCACCTTGCCGATCCATTGCTCGATCTGTTGGGCGACCCGGACCGCGAGATGCACGACCGGACTGGCCTCAGAGTGCACGTCGACCGGACGCCAATAGTCGGGTTCGGGCTCTTTTGAAGGTTTGAGCGTCGGCCACAGTTCCACGCGGCCCTTGGCCTGCGCGCGCAACGCGGTGTGCCGCACTTCGGCGCCGTCCGACGTCAGTCCCGCGCGTGCCTCGGGCGAGGCAAAAACCGTGTCGACAAAAGTCAGCACTTCCGGCGTAGAGCGCCGCGAAGCTGTCAGCGGCTCGTCCTCGAAAGGACGCTCCGCCGCGGCGGCGCGCTCATTGAAAAAGCGCCGATTGACGTCGAACTGGCGCGGATCGGCGCCCTGGAAGCTGAAAATCGACTGCTTCTCGTCGCCCACGGCGAACACGGTGCGCAAAGTGGCGCCGCGCCGCTCGCTGCCGGCGCCGGCAAAGAACTCCTCGGTCAGCTTGCGCACGATCTCCCACTGCTCGGGACTGGTGTCCTGAGCCTCGTCGATGAGGATGTGGTCGAGACCGCCGTCTAGCTTGTAGAGCACCCAGGCCGCCGTCTCGCTGCGCTTGAGCAACCGCAAGGTCTCCACGATCAGGTCGTCATAATCGAGCGCGCCGCGCGCCCGCTTGGCGCGTGCATAGTCGCGCCGCACCGCATCGGCGATGGTCAGCGCCGCCTCGGCGAGCCCCGCGGCATAGGCGGCACGGCGCCGGGCTTCCGCCACGAGGAAGCGTGCTTCGAGCGACTGCAGATGCGCCAACAGTGCCGGCGCGCCATCAGTGAGTTTCTTGGTAGCCAGACTCTTGCGCGATTCACCCTTGCCGGTCAGGAACAGATCACGGAAGTCTTCGAACGACTCCACCGCCAGATTTTGTTCCAGCGCCCGCGCCAGTTCGCCGGCGCGTTCGACGTCCGTTTTGCTTCCGCTCGCAAGCCATGACGCGATCGCGCGCAGCGCTTTCTCCTCCGCTCGCAGACCGAGACAGAACGCGCGCGCGATGTCCGTCGCACTCAAATCTTCCTCAGCACCATGTGCCCGGCGAAGAGTGCGGCGCATCGCGTCCGGTTCAGTACCGAGCGATTCCAGATAACGGTCGAGCTTGCGCCGGTCAGTTCCTAGTGCAGCATCGAGCACCCCTTGCAGCCGCGCCTCGCTCGTCTCGGTCAGCAGATGGGCCAGCGCCGCGGCGCGCACGCCATCGCCGCTACCGGCGCGCTCCAGAACATGTGTACGCGCCTCTGCCATCAGTTCGCGCGCCGTTTGATCGTCGAGGACGCTGAACGAAGCGGGCACGTCGGCTTCCAGCGGAAAGCGCGACAACAGGTTCTGGCAGAAGGCGTGGATGGTGAGGATCTTCAGGCCACCGGGCGTCTCCAGCGCCTTGGCGAACAACCGCCGGGCTTTTTTGAGTTCATCCGGCCCGCCAAGATCGGCGCCGATGCCTTTGATGTTCTTGGTCAATTCATCGTCCGGCAACATCGCCCATTCGCCGAGCTGGCGAAACAGGCGGTGCTGCATCTCGGCCGCCGCCGCCTTGGTGAAGGTGAGGCAAAGAATCTTGGCCGGCTGCGCATCAGCGAGCAGCAGCCGCGTCACCCGATTGGCGAGCGTATGCGTCTTGCCCGCGCCGGCATTGGCCGCGACCCAGGCCGAGCGGCTGGGATCGGCGGCCGAGATGGAGGGATCGGCGCTCATGGCTCGCCGTCCTCCCATCCACCCAGCGACCATTCGCGCACCCTACTCAGGTGGTCGTAGTCGCCGGCGATGTCGGCACGAAAGGCTTTCACGCGCGGAAGGTACGGCATGGACTGGGCCGAAAATTCGATAACGCGTTGCTGCAATCGCGCCAGGGCTTCGCCGATCAGGGATGTGTCGACGGTGCGAATTTCTCCGGGCACCTTGCCGCCCCCGAAGCGCAGATACAGCAACTCCTGGCTCTCGCGCTTGCCCAGCTCGCCGAAACCGCCGGCCGCAAGCATCGCGGCTTCGAGCAGCAATTGTGGCGCGAGGAACGCCTTGATCTGACTTCCCGTCGGCGGATTGCCGGTCTTGTAGTCGAGGATCGCAGCCTTGCCGTTCGTCAGGATGTCGATGCGGTCGGCGCGTCCATGCAGCGAGAACTTGTCGGTCACCGCAAACCGTCCTGCGATCTCGACATGCGAGTGCACGATGTCGGCTCTGCGACGCCGTTCGACATCGACGAACCACGCAGCGGCATGCGCAAAGCGCGGCCGCCACAGGGCGAGCACGGCTTTCGGCGTGCCTTCCGCGGCGAACACTTCGTCGGCGATCTCGATCAGGTTCAGCACGGCATCGACGGGCAGCTCGCCGGGAAACCGCGACACGAAGCGTTCGAGCGCCAAGTGCACGGCGCTGCCGCGCTCCAGTGGCCCGATCTCGGCATCGAGTGGATCGAGGGTGCGCAGCTTCAGGATACGGCGGGCATAGATCTCATAGGGATCGCGCACCCATTTTTCTATGTCGGTCACGGAGAGCTCGCGCGGCCGCGCCTCGACGGGAGGCGTTGGCGCAGGGCGCTTCATGCGCTGCGGCTGGCCGGGATCGCCGAGCGATCTTGCGAGCGCAAAGTAGTCTACTGCGGGCGCGAGCGATTGCTCCAGATTCAAACCGCGTGCGAGTTGCTGCAACCGCTGCAGCCAGCGCGACGCCACCGTCGGCACGCCCTCGGACTTCAGCGCGCGCGTCAGCACCACACGCTTTCCCGCCGCGAGCATCGAGAAGTCGTGCGCCGCCTGACCGATGGCGCGTTCGGGCTGCTCCAGCCCGATGGCGCTGCGCATCGGGCGCGAGAACCAGGGATCGGCTCCGGCGGCGCGCGGCCAGGTGCCTTCGTTCAACCCGCTGAGAACAAGCGTGTCGAAAGTTTGCAAACGCGCTTCGAGCGGGCCCAGGATGAACAGCCTGGGATGGCGCTCGCGCGTCCGCCGCACAGCTTTCTCGTCCGCCAGATTGCGGAACAGCGCCGCATAGCCACCAGACTCGACGTCTGGAAGCGCTTTTGACGCATCCAGCAATTCGTCGACGAAGCGCGCCGCGATCTCTCCGGCTTCGCCGGCCCAGAGCGCATCACCGGCCAGTCTCGCCGCTGCTTCAAGATGCGCCTCCAGCGCAGCGGCGATCGAGATCGTGCCTTTCGCGAGTATTCGTTCGAGCGGCCGCAACACTGCGCTGACATCGGTGAACCAATATTGCAGTTCCGACAGGCGAGGTTGCGCGCCATCGCCTGCCTCTTCGCGCTGACGCTCGATCGCCACGCGAATGCCGTCGAGCCCCGCATCGGGTCGCGGGCCGCGCAGAAGCTTGTCGAGGGCGCGGACCTGTGCGCGGAACGCGCCACCGTCCTGTCCCATGGTGCAGAGCGGATGCTTCAGAAGTGCGAGCAAGGGGACCGGCGCGAAATGTTCGTCGGCCGCTTCGGCGAGGAGACACAGAAACGTGCCGGGCGGCGCGTGAGACAAGGGCTGTCCCGCGGAGTCGTCGGCTTCGAGATCCCAGCGGGCCAGCTCGCCCGTCACACGCCGGGCCAGAGTTCGATCTGGCGTGACCAGCGCCGCGGTCGCGCCCTCTGCTTCCAGCGCCTCGCGAAGGATCAGCGCAACGACGAGCGCTTCTTCAGCCGGATCGCCGGCTTCGACGAGTGTCAGCCCAACCAGCCCTTTGGCGATTCCGCCGGTCTCGCCGCAGTCGACGATGGCGCGCCAGGCATCGGTCGTCGGCGCCGGACGAAGTGCCTCGCGCAGTACCCTTTCGCGCAGACCCTCGCGGGCTTCATTCCAATCTCTGACGACCGCGCGGCTGGTGCCGATGCGCTGAAGCAGTTGCTGCATGCCGAATTGCGGATGGCCGGGATCGAGTTCATTCCAGCTCGCTTCGTCCAGCACTAGGTCGAGCCCGGGCAGCACCACCGCGCCGGTCGGCAGATTGGCAATGACGCGCAGAAGCTCCGCGGTCGCCGGAATGCTGCCCGTCGAGCCGGCGGCGATGACGGGTCCTTTCGGAGGGTCTTGCTTCAAACGCCGTGCCAGTGCCGCGAGCGCCTTGTTGCGCCGGTCCGAGCGATTGAGCGTGCCTTCCGCTTCAAGAATGCCGGGCCATTCTTTGTCCAGCAGATCGAGAAAGTCCTTCACCTCCGACCAATGCTCCGCCAGCTCGCCTGGCACGACCTTTGTCAGTTCGGCGAGATTTGCGTCCTGCGTTTCGATCTCGTCCAGTACGGCAGCCAGACTCGACGCGAGTGCCGCCGCCTGCGACAGGCCTATTTCGCTTTTGCGTTGCGCGCTGTGCCAACGCCGGACCATCATCGTCAGAAGCAGTTTTCGCCGGATCGGTGCGATGGCCGGCGGCAAATCGAGAGCGTCGGCATCGAACAGAAGTTCGTCTTCATCAGCGTCGCCCAATGGTTTGAACTGCGGCAGCAGCGCCGCGCCGCCCAGCACCCGCGCGAAGGCATCGCCAAACGTGCGCGCCGCGCGCCGCGTCGGCAGGTAGATCGTCGCGTCCGCGAGCGCCAGGGGTTCGCGGCCCAGCCGGTCGATCAGACCGCGAGCGAGAGTTTCGGCGAACGGCGCGCTGGCGGGAATGGTGAAGACGTTGGCCGCCACCTTCAACGAACCGTAGGGCGATCGGCCAGGAAAGCGTCCGCTTCTTCGACGGCTTCCGGCGTGCCGACATGGATCCACACGCCGTCGAGCCGGATTCCGTAAAGCCGTCCGGCTGCGATGGCGACATCCCAAACGCGGTTGGTGGAGAACACGCCGGCAGGCGCCTTGTCGAACAGCCTGGGATGCACGATCTGAACGCCCGGAAATGCGAAGGGCGTGAGGCGCTGTTCCTCTACCCGTGCCAGGCGGCCATCCGGATCCATGCTGAAATCGCCCGGACCTTCATAGCCGATGGCCGTGACCATCGAGGCCATCAGCAGCAGGCCGTCCATCATGTCGGGGTTCCAGCGCTGCTTCATGCGGTCGAGGGCATGGCCGAAACCCTCAACCCAGACCGAGTCGGAATTCATGATGAAGAACGGCTCGCCCGCGAAATGCGGCATCGCCTTGACGACCCCGCCGCCAGTCCCGAGCAATGCGTCGGTCTCTTCGGAAAAACGGATCTCCACATCGTGCCGCTTGGCCAGATGCGCTTTCACCATCGCCGCCTTGTAGTGAACGTTGACGACGGCGAGCGTGACGCCGGCCGCAACCAGCCGATCCAGCGCGTGATCGAGCAGGGTCCTGCCGGCGACGACGACCAGCGGCTTGGGCTTGTCGTCGGTCAGCGGACGCATGCGCGTGCCGAGGCCTGCGGCCATGACCATTGCGCGCGTCGGTCCGCTCAAATGGCAACTCCTTGCGGTGCGCCGCGCTTCTCGCGCGGGATGGCGCGGTCATACCATGCCTTGAGGTCGCGCAGCGCCGGATCTTCCAGGTCGCGATTGAGATATCCCCAAACCCGCGGCAGATAGCCGAGATAGCGCGGCTTTGCGTCCCGTTTGAACAGGCGCGCGAAGATGCCGGCGATTTTGGCGTTGCGCTGGGCCGCCATCACGGCCATCTGGCTGCGATAGGCGCCTTCGTCGAGTGGCATTCCCTGGGCGCGCATCGCGCGCAGATAGTGCGCCGTCGTCGACTCGGCGATATCGCGTGGCACGTCTCGACGTGCATCCTCGACCAGCGAGATCAGGTCGTAGGCCTTCGATCCGGCGACGGCATCCTGGAAATCGATCAGACCGACACGCGCAAGACCGCTTCGCGACGGCAGCCAGATCAGGTTCTGCGCATGATAGTCGCGATGCACGAACACCGGCGATGGCTTCAGTGCTTCGTGCAGCACTGCGCGCCACCGCGCGCGATGTTCGGAAATTTCCTCCGATGTTACGGCCCTGCCTAGCGCCACCGGGATGAACCACTCGGGCAGCAGATCGGTCTCGGCCAGCATGGCCGTCTCGTCATAGACATGGAGCGGTTTGTCGGGCGGCAGAACCGACGGAGCGCCCTTTGCATGCAATGTCGCCAGAACATCCGCGGCCGCGGCGTAGAGTTCGCGCTCGTTCCCCTTGGTGACGACATCGGCATAAAGCGCATCGCCGAGGTCCTCGATCACCAAAAAGCCGCCCTCCAGATCGGCCGCATAGATCTCTGGCGCGCTCAATCCCTGCGCGCGCATATAGTTCGATGCCGCAACAAAGCGACCGACATCGGCGCCCGCCAGCCGCGCCACCGCGTTGTAGCCCAGCGCGCGGCGTTCCTCGGCAGACGCTCCGGCCGGCGCAACCGGTGCTTCGGCGCCCTGTGGCTGATCCATCAGCATTGCCATGCGGCCACCACGATCGAGCCGGATGTAGCGTCGCGTCGATGCGTCGCCCGGCATGGGCGTGCGCACGGCGGCGCCCCAGCCGGCCTGTTTCAGGAACGCATCCATCGCGCCGGTGCGTTCAGCGGACATGGCTGACCTCGCCGAAGGCGTTCGCCCAGCGCGATGGTCCGGCGATGTGCGCGCGGCGGTCGTCGTTGGTCAAGCTCAGCACCACATGCAGCGCGTCGGATGGCACGCGCGAACCGGCGCGCTCGGGCCATTCGATCAGCGCCGCGCCTTCGTCGAGCGCTTCGTCCAGTCCCAGCTCGTCGATGTCCGTGGGATTTTCGATGCGGTAGAGATCGTAGTGGCGCACGGCCAGACGCGGCGTTTCATAGGTCTGTACCAGCGTGAAAGTCGGGCTCGGCACATTCTCGGTCACGCCGAGGGCCCGCAAAATTGCGCGTGCCAGCGTGGTCTTGCCGGCGCCCAGCTCGCCCGCCAGCGCGATCGTGTCGCCAACCTGCAAGGATGCGGCAATCCGCGCGCCGAGCGCGTTCGTGGCCTCCAGCTCGCCCAACGCGAAGGTCCGCTCAAACCCTTGAGAATCCTTGTGCATGACGACAGTTCTAGCCCGCCGCGCCCGCCCTCTCAACGCGTCGTAAGCGGTTGATTACAGTGGAAGCTTCGGACATCTTAGCGCCGCTTTGGCGCCAGGCCCGAGCGTCCATTCGGAATCAGCATGCCCGAGCACTTCGTCATCATCGGCGCCGGCCAATCCGGCGCGCAGGCGGTCGCGACCCTTCGAGCCGAGGGATTTGAAGGCGACATCACGCTCGTCGGCGACGAACCGTACGCGCCGTACCAGCGGCCGCCGCTGTCCAAGGCGTATCTGATGGGCACGATGGAGCGCGACCGACTGTTCCTGAAGCCGGACGCTTTCTACAAGGACGCGCGCTGCAAGCTGATCCTCAGCTTAGCTGCGACTGCGATCGATCGCGGCACGAAACGGGTCACGCTGGCCGACGGGCAGACACTGGCTTACGACAAGCTGTTGCTGGCGACCGGCTCGCGTGTGCGCAAGATCCGCTGCCCTGGCGCGGATCTTCCCGGCATCCACTATCTGCGCGGCATCGCCGACGTCGACGCTCTGCGCGCCGTCTTCGAGCAGGGAAAAAAACTCGCCATCGTCGGCGGTGGCTATATCGGTCTGGAAGTGGCCGCCGTAGCCGCCAAGCGCGGCATCGACGTCACGGTGTTCGAGGCGATGGACCGGCTGATGGCGCGCGCCGTGTCCGTTCCGATTTCGGACTTCTATGAAAAGGTTCATCGCGCCGCCGGCGTCAAGCTCGTGTTGAACACGGGCGTCGAAGCGTTTGAAGGCAGCGGCCGGCTGCAAGCCGTCCGCGCCGGCGGAAAATCACATCCTGCCGACGTGGCGCTGGTCGGCATCGGCATTGTTCCCAATGTCGAGCTGGCCAAGGAGTCGGGCCTCGGCTGCGACGACGGAATCGTCGTCAATGATCGCAGCGACGTGACCGGCGATCCGTCGATCTTCGCGGCCGGCGACTGCACACGTCACATAGGGCGCGAGGGCACCGCGCTGCGGCTCGAGTGTGTGCAGAACGCGATCGACCAGGCCAAGCATGCAGCCGTCGCAATGCTCGGCAAGCCAAGCGTCTACAAGGAAGTGCCGTGGTTCTGGTCGGATCAGTACGATCTGAAGCTCCAGATCGCGGGCCTCGCGCGTCCCACGGATCGACTCGTCATTCGTGGCAATCCCGAGGCGCGCAAGTTCGCTGTGTTCCATCTGCGCGAAGGCGCCATCGCCGCCGTCGAGGCGATCAACGCGGCGCCCGAATATCTCGTTGGCAGGAAGCTGATCGGCGAAGGCACGAAGATCGCGCCCGAGCGTTTGGCGGACGTGTCCATTCCCATGAAAACCATCGCCTGAGCCGGAGAACACATGGCCAAGATCAAGTACATCGAGCACAACGGCAAAGAGCATGAGATCGACGTTCCGTCCGGCTGGTCCGTCATGGAAGGGGCAGTGAAAAATCTCGTTCCCGGTATCGACGCCGATTGCGGCGGCGCCTGCGCCTGCGCGACGTGTCACGTCTTCGTCGATGAAGCTTGGCTGGCCAAGCTGCCGAAGAAAGAAGACATGGAAGAAACCATGCTCGACTTCGCACCCGACATGGCTGCCAATAGCCGGCTCTCGTGCCAGATCAAGGTGACACCAGAACTGGACGGCCTCGTCGTGCGGATGCCCAAGAGCCAGCACTAGGTCCTGGTGGGATCGAATGACCGATTGCGTTCCGCGCCGAGAGAGTGGCTGCACGCCTGTTCGCTGAATGGTTGTGCCGGCCTGACCAGCACATTTCGTTCCACTTTCAATTGGTCCTACGGCAAGCTACGCAACGATTCGCAGTGGAGCTTCGTGCGTATGACCGAAGTGGTGGAGTTAGTGGGGGACCCAGCGCAACCGTCCACGCTCGTGACTGATCCCGATACCGTCGACAATTCGATCCTCGCCTTCTTCCTGACCTACTGGCGCACAAAGCGCGGCGACGCAGTCCTTCCACTGCGCAAGAGCTTCGTGCCGCAGGAAGTGCGGGGAAATCTGCCTTGGGTCGTGGTCGCCGACGCGTTGGACAATTTCACGGACTTTCGCTATCGCATCGTCGGAGCAAATGTTTCCCGCTACTTTCTCGGTGACGGCACGGGCAAGACAGCTCGTGAAGCATTCGCCGCCTGGGGCTCGGAGGCCGTCGAGGACGTCGTCGCGCTAAATGCGCGGGCTTGCGTTAATCGCTCGCCAGTCAGGCTCACCGGTCCGGCGATCACGGTCGGGAAAATCTTTCTTCCCGACTTTGATGTTCTTTACCTGCCTTACTCGTCCGACGGTGAAACCGCTGACCGCGTCGTGAACGTATTTACGTTCAACTACAGGAAATTTCTCGAAACCCGCTCAACGGGCACATTAAACGGCTGAAATTTACTGACTGCCAGTGGCGACTTTCAACGCAAGCGTGTCGCTTCGACCGGCTTTGACGGGCGCAGATCATGCCACCGCTTCGGCCAGTTCCTCGTCGATCGGCGCGTCGTAGGCCGGCGCCAGGATCTTGCCTGCCGTAAAGCGCACAACCAGAAGCACGGCCGCCGCGCCGAGCATCAGGCCCGTGTGCATCAGCCAGAACGATGTGGCCGGCATTTTCTCGAGCAGACCGCCCAGCCAGCCGACAAAAAGATTTCCCATGAAGAGGTGGAGATAGAAGAAGCCGACCATCAGGCCGGTCAGTCCCTTCGGCGCGGCGCGGGAATACAGCGCTATCGCCACGGGAAAGACGTTGGCGAAGCCGAAATCATTGACGACTTCGAACGCGATGGCCCAGCCGAGCCCGACCTTCTGATGGCTCGCGGCGATGATCGCAGCGGCGCCAGCCAGGAGTAGCGGCGCCGTCGACCCCAGCATCACGCCGAGCGAGACCTTGGTGATCTCATCCGGCTCGGTCCAGCGCGTGCCCCACCAGCGCCAGAACGCGACCGAGAGCGCAATCGTCGCCGCGCTGATGATGGAGCCAAAGGACAGAATCCATGTGATCGGCATCGTCTTGCCGAAGAAGACGAGCTGGTAGTTTGCTTCTCCCCAGACGAGATATGCGTTGAAGATCTCCTGGTTGCCGACCAGAGCCACCGCCAGCACAGGCAGCAGCGCGATGAGCACCGTGATCCTGATCGCGTCGGCGCGCGACAGCGGCGGACGGGGCGGAGCGGCGGCATCGCGCCGGATCGGCTGCTCAACGGGAAAACGCGAGCGACCCATAAGATAAATCGTCAATCCGATCAGCATGCCGACACCCGCCGCGCCGAAGCCGTAATGCCAGCCATAGACCTGACCAAGGGTGCCGCAAACGAACGGCGAGGCGATCACTGCAATCTGAACGGTGAAAAGAAAGATCTGAAAGGCATCGGCACGCCGCGCATCGCCAGGGCCGTAGAGATCGCCGACCTGCGTCGCGATATTGCCCTTGAAACAGCCGACACCGATCAAGAGGCAAAACAGCGCCAGCAGAAAGCTCGCCTCGAACGCCATGAGGAAGTGGCCGAGCGCCATCAGCGCGGCACCCAGCGCCACGGTGCGCGTGCGTCCCAGGAAGCGGTCGGCGAGCAGTCCGCCGCCGATCGGAGTCAAATACACAAAGCCGGCATAGAGCCCGAAGATCGTCGAAGCCAGCGCTTGCGGCGACAGGCCTGCGCCATAGATGCCTTCGACCACGCGGCGGAATGGCCCGAAGCCGACAACGTGCTCGACATGGCCGGGATGCAGAAGGCTGTGCGTCATGTAAAGCACCAGCAGCGCCTGCATGCCGTAGTAGGAAAAGCGCTCCCAGAACTCGCAGAAGCTCAGCCAGCCAAGGCCGGCGGGGTGGCCGATAAAAGAAGTGTCCAGGCGCCTCGCCAGCACGGCCGCATCTTCGCTCATTCGCCCCCCATCTTTTGTTCAGCCTTTGTACATCGAGGCGTGGCGGACGTGGAAGACAAGTTTGATTGATTGGAGAGGGTCGCGCCGTACAACACCCTCCGCTGTCATCCCCGGCGAGCTTCGCGCGCGCAGTGCGCGAGGTGAGGGAAGGGGACCCAGGGCGTGACAAGCGCAATGCCGGTCGAGCGGCAAATCTGTCCTTCGTGCAACAGTTGGCAGCAGACAAGCGGCACCGCCTGGGTCCCCTTCCCCTCGCGTTGCGAACGCAACGCTCGGCCGGGGATGACAGTTGAGTGTGGCTCAAACCGAGAACAACAATTCAAATCCGAACCATTTCGACCCTAACAATCCGGGATTACGCGGTCTTCGGTTCGCTCTCCGGCGTGGCTGTGTCTTCCTCGTGGATGCGGCGCGGGAAGTGGCAGCGCACCAGCGTTCCGTTCTCGCTTTCGATCTCCACCCAGCCATTGTGCAGTTCGACGAAACGGTTGACCAGCGCGAGTCCGAGGCCCGCGCCCGCGCGGTGTCCGGCGCGGCTCTTGGAGGAGAAGCGCTCGAACACGTTGGCCTTCACTTCGGGCGCGATGCCCGGACCGGTGTCGGCAACGGAGATCTGTACGTCCTCGCCGACGATGGCGCCGCTGAGCGTGATCGTGCCGTCTCCGGGAGTGTATTTGAACGCGTTGGACAGCAGGTTGAACACCACCTGCTGGATGCGCCGCTCGTCGCCGACGAACTGGCCCGCATCCGGCGCGCAATCGACCACAAGCTCCAGGCTGAGCTTGGAGGCCCAGTCTCTGGCGGTGTTGGCCACGCCATTGAGCAAATCGTACAGATCGATGCGCGTGAGTTCCAGCCGCAGCGCGCCGGATTCGATAAGCGACAGATCGAGAATGTTGTTGATCAGGTCCTTGAGCGTGTTCGAGCCGGCGACGATATCCTGCAAATAGCTGGCCTGGGCACGATTGAGTTCGCCCGGAATGCCGCTCGCCAGATGTTCTGCGAAGCCCATGATTGTGTTCAGGGGCGTGCGCAGTTCGTACGACACATGCTTGATGAAGTCGGACTTGAGATTGTCCGCGGCTTCCAACGCTTCGTTGCGTTCGCGCAGCGCGCTTTCGATGCGGAAGCGGTCCGTCACGTCGGCGAACGTCACAAGGGTTGCGCCGTCCGGCAGCGGCGACAAGGCCAGTGAGAGAATGGTCCGGTCGCTGCGTTCGATCTCGCCCCAGTCGCGCCGGCCGGGCGCGCCGGAAACGATGCTCTGGATGAGACGTTCCCACACTGCCTCGTCGCCGAATTTGTCGGCGCAGGCTGCCGCGATGGAGCGCACATGCGGCTCGCCGGCCAGGTCGTTCGGCACGAGGCCCCAGATGCGCATGAAGGCTGCGTTGTGCAGCTTCATCTTGCCGTCCGGACCGAACACGGCGACGCCTTCCTGCAAAGTATCCAGCGTCGCCGATTGAACCTTGATCAGCGTGTTGTACGAGCTTTCCAGCGCCAGTTTTTCGGTCACATCCTCGTAGAGGAATGTCAGTCCGCCGAAGGGATGCGGCTGCGCCACCACACGCAAGGTCTTGCCGCCGGGCACATGCCAGAGTTCTTCGGACGGGTACTCGCGCGGATTGTCATAGAGCGACAGGCGCTCGCGCTTCCAGGCCTGGTAGTCGCGCTGTTCGGCAAGCTTGCGGTCCTCGCGCAAGCGATCGAGCACTTCGCCATCGGTCGGATGCGTGTCGAGCCACTTCTCGGAGAGGCTCCACAGCCGCACAAAGGCCTGATTGTAGAACGCCAGTTTCTGCTCGCGTCCGAAGATCGCCACCGCCGTTGCGATCTTGTCGAGCGTATCGGCATGCGCATCGATGTGCTGCTGCAGCTTGGCTTCTGCCGCCGATACATCGGTGACGTCGATGGCGCTGCCGACCACGCCAAGGCCGTCTATGGGCGTTTCGGTGAAGGCGAGCGCGCGGCGATGGCCGCCAACGACGGCAAAGCGGCGGGCCTCGAGCGCGCCGCCCTGGTTGCGCGCCGACGCGGCCAGATCGCGTTCGGATTTCTCCAGCGCCGTCTGATTGGCGCGCAAGGTGTCGACGTCGGCGATGCCGATCGCGCCGAGATAGGCGCGATTGCCCCAAATCAGAGCAAGCGCGGCATCACGCAGCCAAACCGGCAGTGGCAGGGCGTCGAGAACTTCCCGAAAGTCGGTGGCGCGCCGGGCCGCGACCGCTTCCGGCTCCATCCACACTGCCGCCATGCCGCCGACCGCGCGTCCGCGCAAAGTGATGATGCGCTGGTCCTTGTTGTGCGCCTTGAGCGTAAAGCCGGTGCCGCGTTCGCTGAGATCGTCGAGCGCCTTGGAGAGCTCCGTCGCTTCAGCGCCGGCCAGGCAGGAGTCGAGCATCGCTTCCGCGCCCGAATAGGCCAGCGGCGCGCCGCCGTC
>JANYBR010000133.1 GCA_025360685.1 Pseudomonadota bacterium | reverse complement strand
GGACCGTGGCGGCCGCCTCACCCGCTTCAACAAGAAGTTCGCCGCGAATTTCAAGGCGTAGCAGCTCAATCTCATCTCGCTGTCATCCCGGCCAAGCGATGCGCGAGCATCGCGCCGAGCCGGGACCTATTGCGACGGTGGCGTTGATCTCAATCCACTCACCTCAATTGTCATGGCCCGCCCCCACACTGTCGTTAGGGGCAGTGCGGGCCACCCAGGTGATCTCAGACTGCTGGCGCGCGAGTTATATCTCAGACTCGTCATTCAAGAACGAGCATGTCTCCAACTGGGTGGCCCGCACTGCCCCTAACGACGGTGTGGGGGCGGGCCATGACAGCGAGAACTAGTAGCTTCCATCGGCCGAACCGCTACGCCGCGTTCTCGCCGCCGAAGGCTTTTTCCAGGCGGTCGAAATGGTCCTGGACGCCCGCGCCAGCCACCTTTTCGCCCGCGAACAGCACATCGTCGAGCCGCGCAATTCGCCGGTAGAGATTGTCGCTGCGCGCCAGCAGGTCGCGCAGTTTGAGCGGCAGGAGTTCAACGCCCTCGCCGCCGCCGCCGAGACAAATTTCCTTCGAGCCCAGCCGGTAGCGCTCGTTGGTCGCGTCTTCCGCCGGCATGTCGCCGTCATGCACGGCGCGTTGCACCAGAAGCCAGCTTGCCGCCTGCATCAGGCGCGTGGTTACGCGCATGCTCTCGCCAGCATAGAGCATCGCGATCTTGCGCGGCAGATCGCGCGATTCCTTGCGGCCGCGGCCGTCAAGATATTTCGCCGTTTCCTCGACCAGGGACATGCCTTCGTCGAAGGTGCGTTCGAACAATGCCGAACCGGTGAAGCTTCTGCCGGTGACGTCGCGCGGGTAGTCGTCGGCCGGTTGCCTGTTCATCTGATTGCTGCGTGCCCCGTTTCGCGCGCAAAGCTACCAACTCGGGCGCGCGGCGCAAGACAGATTCGTCGGCATAGTTTGCGTAAACCAATTCATGGATGCTTCGGCAACACACCCCTGTGCGCATTAAGCTTTATGCGCGCGCTCCGGCAGAAGCGAAAACCATGTCAGCGCTTGAAAAAGGTTGCGGCCGCGGCCTTGGTGGCGTTGCGCGCGGCGATCGCCTCGCGGCAGCGCGCGACTTCGGCTTCCAGTTCGCAGATGCGCAATTCCAGTTCGGGCGCCGACATTTCCGACAGATCCTCGCCCAGCACGATCGCCGCACGTTTTTTCTTGGGCACCAAATCTTCGCTGTCGACGGCCATTTTCGTCTCCTGCCACGCTTTGCTAGTGTCAGCGCGAATAACCGCCGCACGCAAGCCAGAGAGATCGCAGCATGAAAGCCATCGAAGTCAAAAACCCCGGACAAGGCTATGCGCTGGCTGCGGCGGAGATCGCGAGGCCGGTTCCGGCGGCGGGAGAAATTCTGATTAAAGTAGCGGCAGCAGGCCTCAACCGGGCCGATCTGGCGCAGGCGATGGGTGCCTATCCGCCGCCGCCGGGCGCGCCTTCCACGCTCGGCCTGGAAGTTTCCGGCGAAGTTGCCGAGGTTGGCGGCGGAGTCACCAAACTGAAACCCGGCGACAAGGTTTGTGCGCTGTTGGGCGGCGGCGGCTATGCCGAATATGCAGCGATCTCAGAGAAGAGCGTGCTGCCGGTGCCAAAAGGCGTCGGTCTGGTCGACGCGGCAGCCCTTCCCGAGGTGTATTTCACGGTGTGGACCAACCTGATCGACACGGCGCGGCTCAAGCCCGGCGAGAGCGTGCTGATCCATGGCGGCTCGAGCGGCATCGGCACGGCGGCGATCCAGCTGTGCGCGGCGCGCGGCCACAAGGTGTTCACGACGGCGGGCAGCGCGGAGAAATGTGCCGCCATCGCCAAGCTTGGCGCCACCAAGGCAATCAACTATCGCGAACAGGATTTCGTCGAGGTGGTGAAGGCCGAGACCGCTGGCCGGGGCGTCGACGTGATCCTCGACATGGTTGGCGGCGAATATATCCAGCGCAATATGAGCGCCGCGGCGCTGTGGGGCCGCATCGTCAACATCGCCTATCAGTCGGGCATGCAGGCGAGCGTGAACTTCGCGCCGCTGTTGATGAAGCGGCTGTCGCTGCTGGCAACCACGTTGCGCGCGCGCTCCAACGAGGAGAAAGGCGCGATCCGCGACGCCTTGCTGCGCGAAGTGTGGCCGCTGATCGAGTCAGGCCGGATCAAGCCGGTGGTCGACCAAACGTTTCCGCTCGCGCAAGCACAGGCCGCACACGCGCGGATGGCCAAGAGCGACCATATCGGAAAGATTTTGCTGACAATGTAGTTGCGCCAGGCGGCATTCGACGGTTCTCTTCAATGTCATGGCCCGCCGGGTCCGTACGCGGACGCTACGGACGGGCCACCCAGTTGAAGACCGGTGAAGTGTTCGGAAAAGTTCGCCGGCGCCACTTTCTTCAGGGTTTATGCCAGCGTCACCTAGGTGGCCCGCACTGCCCCTAACGACAGTGTGGGGGGCGGGCCATGACATGGGGAAGATCGGTTCAAATGCTGCGTTAGGCCGTCGCTGACAGGTTCTGGTTTTTGGACGTCGCACTATGATGCTCATGCACGATATAAACTGCCGTGACCGCGAAATAGCCGAAGCGCAAAGGTGCAAGAAAGTCGCCCGATTCCAGCGAAAGAGCGATGGCGGCTGCGTACACGAGGAGAAGCACACTGCAAGCGGCGATCTCGATAGGTTCGATAAGAAATGCCAGCGCCGCCAACAGTTCGGGAATCGCCAGCGCAAGCACGATATTGGCTCCGTGCCTGGCTTCACCGGTTCCGTGCGCGCTCGCGCTGACAGCCACACCGCTTGCGGCGGCAATGAACGCGACATAGGCCCAGCGCAAACTTCTCAGCCGCCAAACCGCGTTCACGGATGCGCTCCGCGGGCTTGCGGCAATATGAATGTCGCGCGAGCAAGCGGCGAGTTGAGGCGCCGCGGATCGTACCAGCGCGTCAGAACGCACTTGTCCATGAGATCTGGATTATCTTTCGAAAACGCCGCGAAGCTGGCGTAGGTCTTGCCATTCATGCGCTCCGCTACCAGCGACAAAAACGCCAGGGTAATGGTCTCATGGTAGGCTGCGGCGTTTCCGGCACGCGCCGCGATCAATTTCAGCGACGCGCAGAACGCCTGTGCCGCGTCCGGAAAATTATGCCGGCGCATGATCTCGAACGCGACACGGACATGATCGGCATGCCGGAACGTGGCCGAGTCGACGTTGCCGCGCAAAAAGTCGTTCAAGCTGCACACGCCGCCGTCAACCGACATCGCCGTCGCCCTCCACGAGTTTGTGGGAGTCGTCCGCCGTCAGATCGAGGCCGTAGACACTCTTGAGTTGCGCGATCTGTTTTTGCGTTTTCTCGCCAAAGGGCGCCTTGCCCTCGAAGGCATGCAGGACAATCGCTTCGAGCAACTCGCCAAGCGAGATGTCGAGATATTCCGCCAGTCCCTTGAGGACTTTCAGAGTTCGTCGCTCGAGGCGCACGCCAGTTTGGGTTCGTTCGACGGTTTTCATGGTAGAATGGTACCTAGATACCAATATCTTGTCAAGCGGTGGACGATTGCTTATTTTCTTCCCCTCGCCGCTTTCACCGGCTAAAACCCCTGCCATTCCTCGAAAGGTGCAGCCTTGAGAGATCGGTGGCGCAGGTGGGCGGCTCCCCGGCAAGGGAGAAGTTTTATGGCCGTCGAAACCAAGCCGCTGATGCCCAAGGCGACCGCCGTCTGGCTGGTCGACAACACCTCGCTCACCTTCGAGCAGATCGCCGATTTCTGCGGCCTGCATCCGCTCGAAGTGAAGGGCATCGCCGACGAGGACGTGGCCAAGGGCATCAAGGGC
>JANYBR010000127.1 GCA_025360685.1 Pseudomonadota bacterium | reverse complement strand
TGACCCAGTTTGCAACCGCGAAGATCGGCGCGATCTTGGTCTGTATCAATCCGGCCTATCGTACTTATGAACTTGAATTTGCGCTGAACAAGTCGGGCTGTGTGGCATTGATAACGGCGCAGAAATATCTCACCAGCGATTATGTCGGCATGCTGCGTGAACTGGCCCCGGAACTGGCGTTCTGCGATCCCGGCAGACTCAAGAGCGAAAAGCTCCCGCAGCTAAAGCACATCATCGCGACGGGCGAGATTGCGCTGCCGGGCATGTGGAAATTCGCGGACGTCTGCAGGCTAAGTGATGGCGACGTCGCAAAATTCGCGCCGATCGCCAAGGCGCTCTCGCCCGACGATCCGATCAACATCCAGTTCACGAGCGGCACCACGGGCATGCCGAAGGGTGCCACGCTCAGCCATTTCAACATCCTCAACCACGGCCGGATCGTCGGCGACGGCATGCGGTTCACCGAAAAAGACAGACTCTGCATTCCCGTGCCGCTCTATCACTGCTTCGGTATGGTGATGGGCAATTTGGCGTGCGTTAGCCATGGCGCGGCGGCCGTGTTTCCGAATGAAGGCTTTGATCCGGTTAAAACGCTAGAAACGGTGCAGGCCGAGCGCTGCACGGCTCTGCATGGCGTGCCGACCATGTTCATCGCGGAACTCGAACAGCCGCGCTTTCACGAGTTTGATCTGTCGAGCCTGCGCACCGGTATCATGGCGGGAGCGCCGTGCCCCGTTGAAGTTATGAAGCGCGTTCAGTCTGACATGCACATGACGGAGGTGTTGATCGCGTACGGCCAGACCGAGACGAGCCCAGTCAATCACCAGACCACGAAGGACGATCCTCTCGACAAACAGGTGGAGACCGTTGGCCGTCCCGGCCCGCATCTGGAGATCAAGCTGATAGGCGAGGACGGCAGTGTGGTTCCCACCGGAACGCCGGGTGAGATTTGTTGCCGCGGCTATTCGGTGATGCAGGGCTATTGGGAAGAGCCGGCGCGCACGGCGGAGACTATCGACCGCGCGGGCTGGCTGCATTCGGGTGATCTGGGCACCATGGACGGCGATGGCTATGTGCGCATCGTCGGGCGGCTCAAGGACATGATCATCCGTGGTGGCGAAAATGTGTATCCGCGCGAGGTCGAAGAGTTCCTGTTTACGCATCCGGCGGTGCAGGAGGTGCAGGTATTCGGAGTGCCCGACCGCAAGTTTGGCGAACAGGTCTGCGCCTGGATCAAGCTGCGCGCCGGCCATTCGGTCAGCGAGGAAGACGTGCGCGCCTTTTGCAAGGACCGCATCGCGCACTTCAAGGTTCCGCGACACGTCCGATTCGTCGACGCGATCCCGATGACGGTCACGGGCAAGCCTCAGAAGTTCAAGATGCGCGAGGAGATGGAACGAGTACTTTCCGAGGCTGGGAGCTAGTCCGAACTCTTTACCCCCCATCCACTCCCGTCATCGCGCGGACGAGCCGGGTCGACAGGTATTTTTTTGGGGATGGGTCTGCGCAGGCCTCAAATAACCTGCGATTCAGCCGCGGGCCTATGTCATTCGCCGTTGACATAGATCAATGACGCGGGCAATTTGTCATCCACGAATGACAAACGTTCACGCCCTCGTTCCGGATCGTCCCGTCGCGCGCAAACGCGACGCCGATGCGACGCGCGCGGCCATTCTCGCCGCGGCCAAGGTTCATTTTGCTCGTTCGGGCTATGACGGCGCGTTCCTGCGCGACATAGCGGCCGACGCCGGCGCCGACGCAGCGCTAATCAATCGATATTTCGGCGGCAAGGACGGTCTGTTCGCTGCCGCGCTGAAGGACTCGATCCGGCCTGACGCAATTTCGCAGTGGGACCGTAAAACCTTCGGCCGCGATATCGCGAAGATGATGGCCAACCACGCCCATCAGGACAACGAACGAATGCATGCGTTTCAGTTCCTTCTGCGCGCGGCAACGTCGCCCGCCACGGCGCCATTGCTAAACGAGGCGGTGCAGAATCGTTTCCTTGGACCGATCCGCGCCTGGATCGGCGGCGAGCAAGCGCCGGCGCGCGCTCGCATCGTCGCCTCTATCTTCATTGGCCTGCTGGTGGAGCGGCTGATCCGCGACGAGCCGCTCGCCGACAACGAACGCGAAGCCTTCATCGAACGAACGGGTACATTGCTGCAATCGCTCGTGGAGCGTTAACGACAACACTGGACTGGTTGGAGGACGGAATGACTGATGGGAATATCACCAAGGATGTGATGTACGACGCGGTGGCGCCGGATGACTTCGAGTCGATGATTGAGCTTGATCGCTACGAGAAGCGCTCGACCGCTTTCGACAAGATCATCTCCGCGACCCACGACCACTTCTGGGACCCGCTGGACAAGAAGTATATCGATTTCGACGAGCCGTTCGACATCGAGAACATCCAGATGATGCCGGACGACCAGATCTTCCAGCTCCAAATTCCCTATGTCCGCGAACACCTGGAGAAGACCGGGCAGAAGGTCAAGTTCGCCAACGAGATGCAATTGTGGAGCTTCTCGTCGATATTGCATGGCGAGCAGGGCGCGCTGAATCTTTCGGCCTCATTGTGCCATGTGCTGAAAGATCAGGGTGCACAGGAGTATGCCGCCAATCAGACGCGGGAGGAGGCGCGCCACGTCACCGCCTTCGCCAAATATGTAAAATCACGCTGGGGCCGCCCCAGGCCCTGCGGCACAGTGCTTAAAGCACTGCTAGTCGACATCATCGCGGCGCCCGAGGTCTACAAGAAGATCATCGGCATGCAGATGCTGGTTGAAGGACTGGCCATGGGTGCCTTCGCCACGGGCTACAAGTACAATCAGGACCCACTTGCCAAAAGACTGTTCCAGCTGGTGATGACGGACGAGGCGTTCCACCACAAGTTTGGCAAGATCTGGGCCGACAAGACCATCCCGAAGATGAGCGCGGAAGAACGCAACGTCGTCGAAGACTGGGCCGCACATTGTTTCCAATCGCTGGTGATGAACCTGGGTTCGCCGCAGCAACAGGCGCAGATGTATCAGGAATTCGGTCTCGATCCGGCGAAGGTGATGGAAGGATTGATCGAACTCCGCTCGAATGCCAAACAGCGCGAACGCATGAAGGAATCAACCAACATCTTCCGAGTTCTGATCAAGACGCTGGTCAAGTCCGGCTTGATCACAGACCGGACCAAGGCGTTCTATGCGACCTACGTCGATATGGATGAGCTGAAAGCGGAAGGTGATCGCATGGTTGGCGACGACATTGCCGAAGAAGGGATCAAGTATCTGCAGGAGATCAACTTCAAGGATCGCAGCAACGCTGCAGCCGTCCGGATTGCGGCGGAGTAACCTGTCGACGGCGGGTCGCCCCGGACCAGGGGCGGCCCGTTCGCACGTGCAATTGACCATTTTACAACAGGACGTCATGCCCAAGATCAAATATATCGAGCATAACGGCAAGGAACATCTGGTCGACGTGCCGGAAGGCTGGTCCGTCATGGAAGGCGCAGTCAAGAATCTCATTCCCGGCATCGACGCAGATTGCGGTGGCGCCTGCGCCTGCGCGACGTGCCATGTCATGGTGGACGATGCATTCGTCAAGAAGATTCCGCCCAAGAGCGACATGGAAGAGACGATGCTCGACTTTGCGCCGGAAGTGACGCCAAACAGCCGACTGTCCTGCCAGATCAAAGTGACGCCGGAGCTCGAAGGTCTGATCGCCCGTATGCCGCAGAGCCAGCACTGAGGAGGCCGTCATGAACATAGCCGTGAATGCATTGGCGAAAGGTGCGCGCGACGCGGCCTATGGACTGCCGCTTGAAAAGCTCAATGTTGCGCAGCCGATCCTGTTCCAGTCGGACACGATGTGGCCCTACTTCGAGCGGCTGCGGAAGGAAGCTCCGGTACATTTCTGCGCCGAAAGCGAGTTCGGACCGTACTGGTCGATCACCAAGTACAACGACATCATGGCAGTCGACACGAACCACCAGGTGTTCTCGTCGGATTTCTCGCTCGGCGGCATCACCATCGGCGGCGGCCAGGCCAATGTCGATCCGCTCCCCATGTTCATCGCCATGGATCCGCCCAAGCATGACATTCAACGCAAGATCGTCACGCCGGTAGTTTCACCTGCGAATCTGCAGCTGCTTGGTCCCATCATTCGCGAGCGTGCGGGCAAGATTTTGGACTCGCTGCCGATCGGCGTGCCGTTCGACTGGGTCGACAAAGTGTCGATCGAGCTGACAACCATGACACTTGCGACGCTGTTTGATTTTCCGTTCGAAGAGCGGCGCAAGCTGACGCGCTGGTCAGATGTCGTGACCGCAGCGCCGGGCTTCGGGATCGTGGACACGCTCGAGCAAAAGATGGCCGAGATGCAGGAATTTCACGCCTATTTCACAACGCTGTGGAACCAACGTGTGAATTCGACTGAACCCGGCGGCGATCTGATATCGATGTTGGCCCACAATCCGGCAACGCGGAACATGGAGCCGCGCGAATATTTCGGCAACGTGGTGCTGCTCACAGTCGGTGGCAACGACACCACGCGCAACACCATCACCGGCTCGGTGCTGGCCCTGCACCAGAACCCCGAGCAGAATCGCAAGTTGCGCGACAATCCGGCGCTG
>JANYBR010000110.1 GCA_025360685.1 Pseudomonadota bacterium | reverse complement strand
CGTGGTGGCCAAGGTCACCGGTCGCGCAAAATATGTTGAAGACTTCCGCGCGGACGGCATGGTGTTCTGCAAGACCTTAACCAGCCCAATTCCGCACGCCGGGCATCTTTATCGCTTCGGATGTGTCGATGCTGCGGATCTTGGCGTGCGGAATTGGGCTGGTTAAGGTCTTGCAGAACACCATGCCGTCCGCGCGGAAGTCTTCAACATATTTTGCGCGACCGGTGACCTTGGCCACCACGTCGGGGACCACAAAATTCTTGCCGATCAGTTTGTACTGTTGCTTGGGTGCCGTTGCCATTGCTTAAGCCTCCTGCGACGCGCGCATGACCGCCTTGAGATAATGATCGTAGGCGCCGCACTTGCAAAGATTGCCGGACATTCCGTGCCGCACTTCTTCCAACGTCGGTTTAGGATTGTTGTTGAGCAATGCCACCGCAGCGACGACTTGTCCCGGGGTGCAGAAGCCGCACTGAGGTCCCAACTCGTCGATCATGGCCTGCTGCACTTTGTGAAGTCCGCCGTTGGGACCGGCGATGCCCTCGATGGTGACGATCTTCCGGTTGCGCACGCTGTGGGTCAGCGTCGAACAAGAATAGGTGCTAATCCCGTCCAACATCACGGTGCAGGCACCACATTCGGCGCGGTCGCAGGAGAGCTTTGTACCGGTCAGGCCAAGCTTGTAGCGGATGGTCTGCGCAAGAGTTTCGTACGGCGCGACATCAACACGCCGATCGCGGCCATTGACATTCAAGGTGATCAGCCGTTCGACTGCGCCCGCCGCCGACTTGCGAGCCGAGCGCTCATAGACAACGTAGCCGACTGCCGAAACTGCGACGCCGGACGCGATGACACCCTTTATGACGGAGCGTCGCGTGGCGCGAATTGAGGATTGGTCAGATTTTACGGGTTCAGTCTTGTTCGAATCGGCGTCCGACATGGGGCCTCCTTGAAAGAGAACCGATGAAGTGGAGCTTCCTCACGCGAGCGGTTGATTTCGCGATCGATTCAGACCCTCAACTCCACCCAACTATGCGCTTATTGAATAGACCATAGGGGCCAGATGGAGACAAGTTCAAACAGCCGCGCGCCATCACGCTGTAGCGAAAGGACCCCAGAGATTTCAGAAAAATGAGAATAGGTGAGACAAAGCACGACATTCGCTGCCGGATTTGCACGCCGCGTTGACGCTTTGCGTTCTGTCCAGGCACGAGCGTTAGTTGTCAGTGGGAATAACGCAATTTAATGCTTGGGACCGAGTCGGCGGTGCAAATCGGTGCTGAGCTGGAACGCCTGTTTGAGGTCGCGGTCGGAACGGAGCGATTGCAGTGCTGCGCCGCGGCAATCCTCCGCATCCACGCTGCCACCATCCTGCGCCAAGTCGCACCAGGCATAAGCTTGAATATAGCTTTGCCCCACACCCTGACCGTAAAAATACAAGGTGCCCAACATCATCTGGCCTTCCGGTTGGCCATGTTCGGCGGCCTTGTGTAACCAAAAAAAAGCTTTCTGGTCGTCTACCTTCACACCAAATCCGCGATGATAGATAAATCCCACACTGGCTTGTGACGGCGCGTCTTCATGTTGGGCAAGCGGCAGCCAGATCTCCAATGCTTTCAGGTAATTGCCGCTGTTGTAAGCAGACAGCCCCTTGCGGAATTCCAAATCCGCCGGCGCAGCGCTGCGAGGACCAAAGGCGAGGCAGGCGAGCAATCCCGCCGCCATAAAGCTCCTACGCATGAACTTGAAAATGCCAGCGATAATTCGGTTATTCAGCAGCAGCGCCCTGTTCGTTGGGAGCGGATTGTGCTGCCGTTCCAATTCGCCTTCAAGACAGATGTCGCGCTGCGTCTCTGTAATTGTCATAACGCTTTTGCTGGACGCCCGAAGCATCTTCCGCCAAACTTATGTATATGGCGCGCCTGTTCGTCCGAATAGACTTTGGGCAGTCCGGCGGTTCCTTCGGGCCCGGTAAGGCGCAGTTGCTGGAACAGATTTCCGAAACTGGCTCGCTTCGCCGTGCCGCCGCTTCCCTG
This sequence comes from Pseudomonadota bacterium, assembly GCA_025360685.1. Classification (GTDB taxonomy): domain Bacteria; phylum Pseudomonadota; class Alphaproteobacteria; order Micropepsales; family Micropepsaceae; genus Rhizomicrobium. The sequence goes on along the minus strand of JANYBR010000110.1, from coordinate 1,636 downwards.
GGCATGTGTTATCGCACGGCGTGGCTGCTTATTGAGGAGATGCAGAGGGCGTTCAATCGTGCCGTGGTGATAGCCGAGATTGGGGGCACCGGAGGTGGCGGCACGCAACTCACTGAGCTGGGCACTACCCTGCTGACGACCTACCGGCGGATCGAAACCGACGTGACGCAGGCAAGCCATCTCGAATTGCAGAACTTGGCGGCCGTCGTTCAGACGATCACCGCTGGCAAACGTGCCGCGAAAAAAAAGCGATCTCCGGCGGCCCGGTTAAAAAATCGCCGGCAATCGAAACGCCGCAGGTCATTGAGGTCCAAGCCCCGCTGATTATAGCGCCGTGGTGGTCTGTGATCTCGCGGGTCTCGATCCCTGTTACGCGCAAAAAATTCCCTCTATCCACCGTACACAAAAAGGGTCTGCGAGCCGATTTGGCACCGCGATACCATGTAGGTGACAGTGAGAGTTGCGACGCCTTACCTCAAGGGTTCCCAGATCGACTTTAAGACGGTGCCCGGTTTTTCCCTGTTATATTCCGTAGTTTCCCTGTTATCGCCAAAAGCGTTCCCTGTTATCGGGCATTCGAAAAAGGCATCAAAAGTCCCGGAAATGCTGCGCTATTCGGCTCAAGGGCAACCCGACGCGGCTCATTTAGCCGTGCACTGCGTCCACAGCCAACAAGTCCGCATAGCCGCCCTCACCTCGCAGGATCATGACGAATAAGCGCGCGTCATTCCAAAACAGCGGCTTGCACGCCACCGATTTCCACGCCTCAGAAAGGTGACCGCCGCGGGTTGCGTCATAAGCAAGGAGGCAGCCGGAATCATATTCCCAGTCTGCCTCGCCGGACCCGCTCGGCGATACCGGGAGGCCGCGATAATGTATAGTTAGGCTGCTGCTGTAGCGGAACGCCTGTTACAAGCACAGGGGGAGCCACATGGACCATTTTGTTGAGCTAGACACAGTCGCCGTTGTCTCCATAACCCTTCTCGCGCTCACCAGCATCCTCGCGGCCCTGAGGGGTGGGAATCTGTACGAGTGGGCGCCACGGTTCCGACTCGGCTTCTGGATGCTCGTTCAATATAGCCTGGGTGCCCTTGGATTTTCGTTGCTACCTTCCCTCGCGCGCGACTTTGGCGTCACCTCATGGAGCTGGGCGATTGCGCTTCTGTCCTTGTTTCAATTCACCAGCGCCGTGCACTTCCTTCGGCTGCATATGTTGCTAGGGCACTCGGGCAACATTTCCCGCAGCCGGCTGCTTTGGGTCATCGGCTCGGTGACGATGTTTCTGACATCAGCGGTATTCGCCTGGTCCCTTTTCGGAGGGCTGGGAGGCGCGAGCTACTACCTCTATCATTTTTGGGTAGCAGTTTGTCTCTTGGCGTCGCTGGGCGCTTTTGTCGGGTTCCTACGGCTTGAACCGCACGGCCATGAGCAGAGCGGTGCAGATGCGGCCGCCTCTCAAGAAACTCCCAACAAATAACTGACCAGGAATGAAGTTTTTCAGGCTGGTTGCTCGATAGCACCATTGCCAAATCGGTGTTCCGCGGCGCCACGTTCCACTCTGCCACGACGCGCGAAGTTTCTACGGCGCGATTTGCGGCTGCGAGCCGATTACTTCGCTAACCCGTCGCTCAACCGG
>JANYBR010000108.1 GCA_025360685.1 Pseudomonadota bacterium | reverse complement strand
TCTGCCTCAAGCGCAATCCCAAGCTCGTCTATGGCCGCATGACCGGCTGGGGCCAGACGGGTCCGCTGTCCAATGCCGCCGGACACGATATCAACTACATCGCGCTCACCGGCGCGCTGCACGGCATCGGCAATGCGAAGGGCAAGCCGGTTCCGCCGCTCAATCTCGTCGGCGATTTCGGCGGCGGTGCGCTCTATCTCGCCTTCGGCGTGGTCTGCGGCATCCTCGAGGCGCAGCGTTCCGGCAAGGGCCAGATCGTCGACACGGCGATGACCGATGGCGCCGCGTCGCTGATGGCCATGTTCTACGGCATGAGCGCCATGGGCATGTGGAAGGACGAGCGCGGCGTGAACCTGCTCGACAGCGGGGCTCATTTCTACGACACCTATGAAACCAAGGACGGCAAGTACATCGCGCTCGGCTCGATCGAACCGCAGTTCTACAAGGAGTTGATCGAGAAGACGGGCATCACCGACGCGGCGTTCGCCGCCCAGATGGATCGCAACGTTTGGCCGTCTCTGAAGGAAAAACTCGCCGCCGTCATCAAGACCAAGACCCGCGACGAGTGGGACAAGATCATGCTCGGCAGCGATGTCTGCTACGCGCCCGTGTTGACCTTGGACGAAGCGCCGAAGCATCCGCACAATGTCGCGCGCAAGACGTTCGTCGAGGTCGACGGCATCGTGCAGCCGGCTCCCGCGCCGCGTTTCTCCCGCACCGTTCCTGAAGTCCAGGGCCCGCCGCAAGGCGCGAACAATGAGGCCGCGCTCAAGGCCTGGGGCTTTGCCGAGGCAGATGTCGCAAAGCTGCAAAGTGCAGGTGCGATCTAGTCTCCATGCGGGCGCTACCAGGAACCGTTTCGCGCCGGCGCCTCTATCTGATGCGCCACGGCCATGTCGACTACTTCGCGCCGAAAGTGCGCGCGACCGGCGACTTGCATTCCGTGCCGCTCACCGAACGCGGGCGAAGCGAAGCAGAAGCCGCGGGCAGGGCGCTGTCGCATGTCACGTTCGAGCGCGCGGTTTGTTCGGGTCTACCGCGGACGCGCGAGACGGCCGAGATCGTACTGTCATTCGTCAAGGACGCACCCAAACTCGAGGTCGATGCAGACTTGATCGAATTGCGCGGCGGCACGTTGCCTCCGGTGCAAAGCCGCGACGAATTGATCGCGGCGATGAATTCCTACTTTGCCCGCGCGCACGAACCAGGCGCCACCAACCATGAGGGCGGCGAAGTCTTCGCCGCTGCGCAGGAGAGGGCCGTGCGCGGCATCGAACGGCTGCTCGAGTCGAACGACTGGCACACCGCGCTCGTCGTGGCGCATGAAGGCATCAACCGCGTGCTGCTCAGCTGGGCCTGCGGGGCAGGGCTCATGGCGATGAGTTCGTTCGAACAGGACACCGCTTGCGTCAACATCATCGACTTCGATCTGGGCGGCACCGGCGGGGTGCGCCGTGCGCTGTTGAAGGCCGTGAACATCACGCCGCACAACTATCTCAAGCACGGCATGAATCTCACGAGTCTGGAGACCATCATGCAGCGCGACATCAAGGACGTTCGGGTTTAGGGGCGGCTGCATGTGCGCCTGCACTCACTCAATTGTCACGGCCCGGGAATCCGGGCCGCCCAGGTGACGCAGGGCGGAATTATCTAAAGATCGGGTCGCAGCCAAATTTTGTTTTACCGAGAGTTCGCCCACCTGGGTGGCCCGCACTCCGGCGGGCCATGACATTGAGAAATTGCGCTTTTCTCAAATCTCCAACTCGCACCATACCGGCACGTGATCCGACGGTTTCTCGCGGCCGCGGACATGCTTGTCGATGGCGCAGCGCTTGAGGTGATCGGCGGCTTGCGGCGACAATAGAATGTGGTCGATGCGGATGCCGTGATCCTTCTGCCAGGCCCCGGCCTGGTAGTCCCAGAATGTGTACTGGTTCGGCTGCGGATCGCAGGCGCGGAACGCATCGGTGTAGCCGAGATACTCCACGCGGCGCAGTGCCGCGCGCGACTCCGGCTGGTAGAGCGCGTCTTCCATCCAGGCTTTGGGATCGTAGCAATCCTCCGGCTGCGGGATGACGTTGTAGTCGCCCATGAGCGCGACGGGTTCCTCCAGCGCGAGCAACTCCTTGGCGTGTGAATTCAGCCGCTTGAGCCAGGCCAACTTGTAAGCGAACTTGTCCGTGCCGATCGGATTGCCATTCGGCGCGTAGATCGAACCGACCCGCACGACGCCCTTGTCGCCCGGCACCATGGCCTCGATGTAACGCGCATGGTCGTCCGTAGTGTCGCCGCCGGGCAGGCGAGGAGTGACATCCTCCATCGGCCGCTTGGACAGGATGGCGACACCGTTATAGGTCTTTTGTCCGTGTACGGCGCAATTATAGCCCAGGCTCTCGAAGGCCTCCTTCGGGAACTGGTCGTCAGTGCATTTCAATTCCTGCAGGCAGACGACGTCGGGCGAGGCTTCCTTCAGCCAAGCGGCCACGTTCTCCACCCGGCTGCGGACGGAGTTCACGTTCCAGGTGGCAATTTTCATGGCGCAGCTCACTTTAACGGTTAGTGAGTTATACCACAGGAAGTCTCGCGACCTTATGGTTCGGCGCTGCCTTCGTACTGAAGCCGGTGCACGAATGCCTTGGTTCGATTCGCGGCCAGATGCGCCACGTAGAGAGAACCAAAACCAATCGCGCACCCGGCTATTACGTCTGCGAAATAGTGATAGCCGATTGGCACCGTTGCAAGAAGCATCAAGCTGTTGACAATCACCGCCGCGACAAACCCGTAGCGATAGCCACGCATCGAGGCCGCCAGTATCACCGCCATACTGGCATGGAACGACGGAAAGGTAACAATACCGACATACCGCAAAGGCATATGACTTCCTGCGCGCAACGCAGCGAGAACGGGGTCCCATGCGCTGGCGATGCCGTAGGCCTTGGACGGACCAAAGGCGGGCAGAACTGCCGAGATCGCCACCGTTAGTAAAGACGCAAGCACCGTCGCCGTCAGGAGCTCGCGATTGCGCCCGCGCGGTCCCCAGAGCGCAAATGCCAATACAAGGATGAGCGGCTGGTAGATGTTGCTCCGGTAGCACAGAATTAGAACGTTGATGAGTGCGGGATGCGACCACGCAAGACTTGCCCAGGTGTGCCAGTCGAACCCCAAGGCCGAGTCCGCGCGGGCGAACAGCGTGTCCTGCAGCGGAAAGTTCAACGTCGCGGCCAGATAGTTCAGCCTGATGGCGAAGATCGGAAAGATCCCCCACAAACCGAAGTAAATTGCCAGCTCTACGATTACGCGATGCAACCAAACGGTCGAAAAAAGCACCGCAATCACGAAAAACGCTAACGTGACGATCAACAGAGTTGCCGGCGGCAGCGCCGGCACAAATGTCAGTCCCGTGCGTGCGTTCCACACAAGGCTTGCGATGACTATTCCGGCAACCGAAGCGACGGGGAGCGTGTGCTCCGCGTTCGCCAGAGCAACGCACCAACGCAGGACCCGCTCAAGACCAGCGCGCGCGAACGCGATGGCTCCGAAGTTGGCGCCGATGCTTGCCAAGGTCGCGCCCCGTACTTGTCCATCGACTTCCCCGGGCACAGCGAACGCTCCACGGCCCGCGTGCACTGACCGTGGATATGCATTGGGTGTGCGAGGCAGGACCACAAGTGGCTGCGATTTGCAGCCTTGCGGTCACCGTTTCTTCTTTACGTCTGTAAAACAACTCATTGTCTTGTTCGTCTGTAAGTCTTACGGCGTTACTCTCGGTTCAATGTTGCAGGCCGCGACTTCGGCACCTGTTGTTGCGCTCGTCGTGCGCGAACGCGATCGGCGCTTCACGTTGTTCGCAAATGTCGGGATATAGCGGAATTGGTGATTTGACCGTGACGGTTCAAGTGCAAGCTGGACATTTACGACAGAAATTTCGAAAAAAATTTAACGAGCAAGGGTTATCCCACACTACGAGCCACACTTGGCGCGGATTGACCGCGGCAACGCAGGAGATTGCGCAGTGGCACTGTTGGATAAGTCTTGGCGCCGCTTATTTCAGAAACAATTCGCGCTCTGCCGTCCGTCGCACCACAAGGTGCGGGACCGGTTTGCCGCCGGCCTTGACCCAGAGCATGAAGGCATCTGCCGCTCCCGGACGATCTGCAGCATTGAGGCGTGAGATGACACTCGCCTTCCTCAGGCTGTACGCGCCCGTGCTGTAACAAAGCGATACCAGCGCCGAAAATTCGTTTCGCGTTACAGGAATGACGACCAACCGGCCGAGGGCAACCTCGCAGGCTTTAACGTCGTCACGCAGATAGGCGTCCGCCTGGGCGGCACTGATGCTCTGGCCCTTCGTTACGCCCGTCGAATGGCCATAGCCGATCCGCCATGTGCCGCCGCCATTGTATGCTTGCAGGCGCAGGCCCTCGCTCTCCTCGATCAGAGCCAAGCCCGCATCGTTTGTGGTCCAGCCGCGGGCAGGACGCTCGTCGTCGTTGGAACTTGGGAACTGAGAGGGGCTTGCGCCTTCAATCGTCGATGCCAGTCGAAGTAATTCAATTCCAGCAGCGCCGTGCGAGACCAGCTGAGCCTTTGCCAATGTGGGAGAGGCCGATGCAACACTGATCAGCGTGACCGCAGCAACCGCATGCCATCGCATCATGATTTGCCCCCGTGCTTGCCTGCAACAAGTCGCCCTTGGCGTGTCGCAACATTGTGGCGACGCCGTCCAAGTCGCAATTACGAAGGCGTCTGCACGTCGAGTCAATTCGGGCGCGACGTTTCGCGGACTGTCGATATCTGGATTTTCTTGGCTAACGGCGCGGAAATTTTACTGGCGACGCTAGACAGAGCTCTTCAGACCGAAAAACTCGTGCCGCAGCCGCAGGAGGACTGCGCGTTTGGGTTGTTGACCTTGAACGCAGCGCCTATCAGGTCGTTGGAAAAATCGATCTCGGCACCTTTGAGAAAATCCAGGCTGACAGGGTCGATCAGCACGGTGGCGCCATCCCGTTCGATCACCAGATCGTCGTCCATGCGGCTTTCGTCGAGCGCAAAATTGTACTGAAAGCCCGAACAGCCCCCACCCGTCACAGCCAGGCGCAGCATGACGGGCGCCGGCTCCGATTTCAGGATCTCCGCGATGCGCCGGGCGGCGCGAGCGGAGACGGTCACGGGCAAAGCGGTTTCAGTGTTCATGTGTCATTCGTGGCATACTTCATCGAGTCTTATGTAGTACTCGCGATGGCCGCCGCAAAGGCCCCAAAGACCCTATCTGAAGGTGGAAATAGGCCGCTGGGGCGGCTGTCCGGACCGATATTCCTGCCGCCGCCCGAGCGCGCGGCGTTTGCCACCGATCCGCGGGCCAGCCGGGGGCGTCTTTACCCTGAATCGGAAAGCGCCACGCGGACCTGTTATCAGCGCGACCGCGACCGCGTTATCCATTCGGCGGCCTTCCGCCGCCTCAAACACAAGACGCAGGTCTTCGTGCAGCATGAGGGCGACTATTACCGCACGCGCCTGACGCACTCGCTGGAGGTGGCACAGATCGCGCGCAGCGTGGCGCGGGTTCTGGCGCTCGACGAGGATCTCGCCGAAGCCCTGGCGCTGGCGCACGATCTTGGCCACACGCCGTTCGGCCATGCCGGCGAAGAGGCGCTCAACGCCGCCACCATCGATTTCGGCGGCTTCGATCACAACGCGCATGCCCTGCGGCTGGTGACCAAGCTCGAGCACCGCTACGCCGATTTCGACGGGCTGAACCTGACCTGGGAGACGCTGGAAGGGCTGGTGAAGCACAATGGTCCGCTGAACGCGCCGCTCGCCGCACCGATTGCGTCTTTCGACAAGCGCTGGCCATTGGACGTGCGCCAGTGGTCTTCGCTGGAAGCCCAGGTTGCGGCGCTCTCCGATGATATCGCGTATGTGAACCACGACATCGACGACGGCCTGCGCGCCGAGCTGTTCACGATCGACGATCTGGCCGGCGCGCCGCTCGCCGGCGCAGCGGTTCGCGGCGTCCGGGAACGCTATGGCGATCTTGAGCTGGGCCGCTTCATCGGCGAACTCGTCCGTACGCTGATGAGTGTCCTGGTCGACGATGTGCTGACCGAAACGCGCGGTCGCATCGCAAAGGCAGCGCTCGCCTCACCGCAGGACGTTCGGCTCCAGAAAGGCGCCCTTGCGGCCTTCTCGCCGCGCGTCTTCGAAGACGTGACTGCCCTGAAACGCTTTCTGTTTGCCCATATGTACCGCCATCCCAGGGTCATGGTGCCGATGGGGCGGGCGCAGGCGCTGGTCGCCGAGTTGTTCGCGGCATTCAGTGACGATCCGAAGTTGCTGCCTCCCGATTGGGCGGCGTTGTGCGGGTCGGCGGGAGACGCCGTGACCGGCGGGGTGGTCCGCGACTATATTGCGGGGATGACAGACCGCTTCGCGATGTTGGAGTATGGCCGCGTGTTTCACACGGAAATCGCTTTATAGGTCTTGCTGCGTCATGATTCGGTCGCAGCCCGGTGCTACATTGCCAAACTGAGATTCGGAGCCAAGTGATGCCAAGCAACTACGAACGCGGAACCTATGAGCCGGCAGAGGAGCTGCGCGTGTTCGACGGCGGCGAGGATGAGGACGATGTGGAAGGCTCGCGCCTACCGCTGCTGATCGTCATCGCGCTGCTCGTGCTGGCGGCATTCGGCGGCGTCGTTTGGCTGGCCTATCAGCGCGGCGTGGCCCAGGGCCATGCGGAAGTACCGCGGGTCATCGCAGCCGAACCTGGTCCGGCCAAGGTCGCACCCGGCAATGCCGGCGGCGTGCCGACGCCCTACACGGGCCTGAAGATCTACCAACAGCCGGCGCCGTCCAACGAGGACGCGGAAAACGACACTGCGCCGCCACCGCCAAGTCAGACAATTCCAACCAAGCCGCTGGCCGTGGCGACAGTGCCCGCGGCCACAAAGCCCGCCGCCGCGCCAGTTCCGGCAACGCCCGTCAAAAACGTTGCGACATCTGCTCCGCCGACCGCGCCCTCGGTAACTCTGGCGCCAGTCCGCTCGAGCGAAACGGCGACCGCAAAGCCGACGGCGCTTGTGCCGCCAGCGGCCGCACCTGCCGCCGAGACTGCTGCTCCGGCGAGCGGCGGTCTGTTGCAGATCGGTGCCTACAAGTCGCAGGCCGAGGCCGACGCCGCTTGGAATAGCTACAAGACCAAGCATGCGGAGCTCCTTGCCGGAACGACATCGGACGTCAAGCAAGTCGATCTTGGCGCGAAGGGAACCTGGTACAGGCTTCGTGTCGCAACTGGCGACAAGGGTGCGGCCGCCGCCTTGTGCGAGAAGTTGAAAGCGGAAGGCGGCGTCTGCTTCCCCGCGAAGTGATCGGGAACGGACCGCCGAAGGCAGGGGCAATGCGTACGCGCGCAATCTATGGCTGCGCCGGCACCGTGCTTGGCGCGGATGAGCGCAAGTTCTTCGCCGAGGTGCAGCCCTGGGGCTTCATTCTCTTCGCGCGCAACATCGCCGACCGCGATCAGATCCGCGCCTTGGTCAATTCGTTGCGCGAGACCGTCGGCGATGAAACGGCGCCTGTGCTGATCGATCAGGAGGGCGGCAGGGTGGCAAGGTTGAAACCTCCGGGCTGGAAGGAGCGCCCGCCCGCGGCGCGCTTCGGCGCCGTCTATGCCTCGCAGCACGAGGCCGCCCTGGAAGCCGCCTATCTCAACGCACGATTAATCGCGCACGACCTGGCGGAACTGAAGATCAACGTCGACTGCTTGCCTGTCCTGGATGTGCCGGTGGAGGGCGCCGATGCCGTCATTGGCGATCGCGCCTTCGCCTTCGATCCCGCCGCGATCATCGATCTCGGCCGGGCGCAGATCGAGGGCCTCATGGAAGGTGGCGTGCTGCCGATCATGAAGCACATACCCGGCCACGGACGGGCCACGGCCGACTCGCACCACGCCCTGCCTCGCGTTGCGACTGCGGCGGAGGAACTGAGCGCCACCGATTTTGTCACCTTCCGCAGCCTCGATATGTGCCCGATGGCGATGACTGCCCATGTGGTCTACGAGGCCATCGATCCGCAGCGTCCGGCGACGACCAGCCCGAAAGTGATTCGCGACGTGATTCGCGGCGAAATGGGCTTCGATGGCCTGTTGATATCGGACGATCTGTCGATGAACGCGCTGGACGGCCCATTGTCCGTGCGTACAAAGGCGGCACTGTTCGCCGGTTGCGATGTCGTGCTTCACTGCAACGGCAAGATGGACGAGATGATGCAAGTGGCCTTGGAAGTGAAACCGCTGGAAGGGCAGGCACTGCGCCGTGCCGAGCACGCGCTTTCGCATCTGAGCGCGCCGGAGCCGTTCGATCCTGCGGCGGCCGAAGCCAGGCTGACCGAATTGCTGAGCGTTGCCGCATGAGCGACGCAGGGGAAAATTTCGGCGACTTCGAGGCGACCGCGGTCGCGGCACCCGAAGAAATGCTGTTCGTAGCGGTCGACGGCTTCGAAGGTCCGCTCGATCTTCTGCTCACCCTGGCGCGGAACCAGAAGGTCGACATCGCCAAGATTTCGATCCTCAAACTGGCGGACCAGTATCTGGAGTTCATCGAGTCCGCCAAGAAGATGAATCTGGAGCTTGCCGCCGACTATCTGGTGATGGCGGCGTGGCTTGCGTATCTCAAGTCGCGACTGATCCTGCCGCAGCCGCCCAATGCCGACGGCGAACCGACTGCGGACGAAATGGCGACCCGCCTGCGCTGGCGCTTGCAGCGGCTGGAGGCGATGCGTCAGGCGGCGGCGCGTCTGATGGGCGGCGACCGGCTGCAACGCGACGTGTTCTCGCGCGGCGATCCGGAGCCGATCAATGTCATCAAGCTTCGCACCTACAAGGATTCGCTCTACGACCTGCTGACGGCCTACGCCACCCAGCGCGTTAAGAAGATGGGCGGCAAGACCTATCGCCCCGTGCACGCGCCGGTGCTTGCCATCGAGGAAGCGCGCGAGCGGCTGGAAAGAATGCTCGGACGCATCGCGGACTGGAGCGGCCTCGAGCGCCTGATACCGTTCGAATGGTCCGGCGGGACGCGCCGGCGCTCGGCGCTCGCCAGCACACTTCTTGCCTGCCTGGAACTGGCGCGCGACGGCAAGGTCGAAATCCGCCAGATGGCGCCGTTTGAAGAAATTTTTGTCCGCGACCGGGTCGCACCAACCGCAGAGGCCATGTCATGAGTGGAGTAGCCCGCCTGGTCGCCAAGATAGAAACGGAAATGGGAGTTGAAGTGGAAAACGGGGACACGGTGGAGGGCGTAAATCCCGAGCATCTGCGCATGACCGAGGCGCTGCTGTTCGCCGCCTCGGAACCGTTGGACCTGAAGGCGCTGGCCACTTCGCTGCCCGAAGGCGCGGACGTTGCGGGCCTGCTTTCCGAGCTTCAACAGATCTATGAAGCACGGGGCGTAAACCTCGTCTGTGTCGCAGGAAAATGGCAGTTCCGGACGGCGTCGGACCTCGCCTTCCTGCTGCGCAAGGAACAGCCCGAGCAGCGCCGCCTGTCGCGTGCCGCGATCGAGACCCTCGCCATCATCGCCTACCACCAGCCGGTTACGCGCGCCGAGATCGAGGACATCCGCGGCGTGATGCTGTCCAAAGGCACGCTCGACGTGCTGATGGAAGTCGGCTGGGTGAAGATCCGCGGCCGCAAACGCACGCCAGGCCGGCCGGTGACGTTCGGCACGTCGGACGCGTTCCTGATCCAGTTCGGACTGGAGAGCGTGAACCATCTTCCCGGGGTCGACGAACTGAAAGCAGCCGGCTTTCTGGAAGCCATTCCGCCATCGGGCTTCGACGTGCCGAACCCGACCGACGAACTCGGCCCGGACGAGGATCCATTCATCGAAGGCGAAGATGAACTCGACCTGGCGACCGGCGGCCCGGACCTGTCGTAAGTCGGCTCCACAGCCAAAGTAGTTCAACAAATGTCACCATGGCCGCCCCTGAGGCGGCCACCTAGTCGGCGCGCGTCTGCACGCCAAAAGCTTTGTTCTATTCGCTGGGTGGCCGGGTCAAACCCGGCCATGGTGAGAGTGAGATGGAGTTCGGAGGAGTGAGTCGGACAACGAGCAATCGCCAGCGGCGACTTGCTCTACTCCTCCAGCTCCACCACCACGGCTTCGCCGCCTTCCAGCGCGATGGCGAGATCGCCCTTGCGCAGCGCGATGGCGTCGTTGCCGAAAACCTGCGCGCGCCAACCGTGCAGGGCGGGCACGCCTTCATCCTCGTGCGCGGCCAGCCGTTCGATGTCGTCGGCGTTGGCGATGAGACGCGGCGCGACACCAACCGCTTCGGCACGCAGCCGCAGCAGGGTCTTGAGCAGATCGATGGCGGCGGGCGAGGGTTCTCGGCGGCGGCGCGGACGGTCGTGCTCGATCGGCTCGGGCGGCTTGGCGTGCTTGCCTTCCTCGATCGCGTCCATCAGCCCTTTGCCGAGGCGCGAATTTGCGAAGCCCTTGGGCACGGCGCGAATGCGTTCGAGAGCCTCGGCGTTCTCAGGTGTATGCGCCGCGATCTCGGTGAGTGCTTCGTCCTTGAGAACCCGGCCGCGGGGGATGTCCCGGTCCTGTGCTTCGCGCTCGCGCCAGGCGGCGAGCGACGCCAGCATGGCGAGAAAGCGCTTGTTGCTGGTGCGCGGTTTCAGACGCTTCCAGGCGATCTCCGGATGCATCGCATACAGGGCCGGATCCTGCAGCGCGGAGATTTCCTCCTGCACCCAGGCGGAACGGTTGGAGCGCGCAAGCTCCTTTTTCAGAAACTCGTAGATCGTGCGTAGGTGCGTGACGTCGCCAATGGCGTAGTCGAGCTGCTTCTGGCTGAGCGGCCGGCGGCTCCAGTCGGTGAAG
>JANYBR010000087.1 GCA_025360685.1 Pseudomonadota bacterium | reverse complement strand
CCACGCGCATAAAGATGCTCGAGAAGGAATCCAGCAAGCTCGTCTTCCCGGTCTTCCACTTTCCCGCTATGAATGTCATCCAGCAGCTGGTGCAGGTCGGCGTCGGTGGTTGGGCTGTTGTGGGCGACGGCCTCGATTGCTGTCCTACGGACCATGGACCAATAGCGATCATCACGGGCGATGGCCTCAAGGCGGGGTGACAGCCGTGGCATGGCATCGCCGTGCTTCGCGGCATCCAGCACGCAATCCAGGAACGCCTGCTCGCCGTCGTCAATCGCAACGGCCGTCAAGTAGCCCGCGATGTCGGCCTCCATATCGGCTGTACTCAGTCCGCCGAACGGTTCCGAAGTCCAGTCGTCCGCTCGAAACCCGGGAAACCGGTGAGCGGCTACCCGCAAGAATTCGAAAAGCAGGCGCTTCTCACCAGGCGTATAGGCACCGACATCGCCGTATAGAATTAGCCCCAGCGGATCCCGTTCAATGAGTGCCAAGCGCGCAACCGCGCTGTGTACGCTCAACCAGGCGGTCAAACCGCGAAGATCAGGAGCCACCCCGCCATCGCTTCCTGTACAAAGCGACAGCACGCGCTCCATGGCCAAGCCATGGTGTTCAATGCGTGAGGCTAGGAAACGGCCTGCGAGGAACTCGCCCACGGTGCGATGTGAATAACCGCGACCAGCGCCAGAACCGACGTCCGCAAAGAGGCGCGTCTTCATGGCAGGGATCAACGGCAACTCTTTTGCGATCAGATCAGCGATCGACGAAATGCCGGGCGTGTCGCTATCTACGTATGGCGTGAACCCCTCGCCGCCTGACAGAATAAGATCGGCAAACAGGAAGCCTGCCGCATCGAGCAATGCGTCGATGGAAGGACCGCCCGCACTCGCGGGGTGGTCTCGGTTCGCGTCGACAGCCTCAAGCCTGCAAGCGTTCCTGTAAATCTCCCGCCTGGATCGTGGCCAGCCTGATTGGACAGCACGGGCCAACAAGCGAAGTGTCTCCGGATTCCCGAGCAGGCCAGCAAGGCCATGTGCTTGGGCCTTCTCGACGAACGCTTCTGGGTCAGCGACACCTCGGTCGGTAAGGATAGCCAGCACGTCTTCATCGTCAAGTGGCAACAGGTGCAATGCCTTGACGCTTCCGCCCGGTGCGATGAAGTTGAGAGCATCAATATCACTCTTCCCCATCCAGTCGGCCTCACGACAGGACAGCCGGAACCTTGGATTGCCCAGCCGTTGCAAGTGTTGACGAATGCTGTCGAGCGGCGTGGTGGGATCGCTGGCCGTAGCGCGTCGCTCGTCCAATCCGTCTATGAAGACCGTCTTGCCAGCAACCTCCGCCGCACTCAAGAACGGCAGATTCCGCGCGGTGACAAAATAGCCGTCTGTCGTTTGGTCGCGTTCGTGTTCGAACGCGGCGGTCTTGCCGGCACCTTGCTCGCCCAGCAGTACATAGGCGTTCTCCGATCGCATCTCGGCAAGCAGGCGAATATTGTCGCCGTGTTCGTCCCGGTAAGCGACGCGGCGTGGGCGGTGGAAAGGCGGCGGCTTAGCCAAGCCAATGCTCCGCTGCGTACGACAGGAACTCGGCAACAGGTATACCGTCGGTACCGACGGTAAGCGGCTTGGCGCCGGGGTTCCTGCGCAGAAACTCGTTCATTCCCACCACCGCGTGCGTGTTGGAACCGCTCATGACCTCAATGGCCGTCAGGTAAGGCCCGCGTGCGAGGACGAAATCAACCTCGAATGGACTTTCGCGCCAGTAACAAACGGCAACCTGCGGCGCACCGGAATTGTAGAGATGTGCGCCTACTGCGCTCTCTGTAATCTGGCCCCAATAGGTGCGGTCGGCCTTTGCCTCTGCATAGGTATAGGACTTCTGGACCGTGAGCAGACAGGAATTCAACACATTGAATTTTGGTTGCGAGCTCCGCCGGCGATGCTCGGTGCCCGCGTATTTCTTCAATCCCACCAATAGCCCAGCCTGCTCGAGCAGGTCCAGGTAGTGGGCGAGCGTCACAGCGTTGCCCGCGTCCTGCAGGTGACCCAGCATCTTGTTGAGCGAGAGGATCTGTCCGGACACCGAGCATCCGAGTTCAAATGTCTGTTTCAGGAGCGCAGGCTTATCGACCCGCGTCATCATGAGGATGTCGGTCTCGATGCTCGGTTTGATAAGGCTCTCGAGAACGTAACTGCGCCACCGGACTTCAATGTCGCGAATCAGTGGTGCCGCACCCGGATAGCCGCCAAAGTAA
>JANYBR010000077.1 GCA_025360685.1 Pseudomonadota bacterium | reverse complement strand
TAGTGCTTCTTGCGGAACGGCTTGATCGATGGGCACAGATCGTGCGCCGCCACCGTCTGGCCGACCGAACAGATATCGTCGCGCTCGCCTTCGACCGTCAGCAGCGCGGTTTTCTTGATCGCCGCGGGCTCGACTTTCCGGCCGCGATATTTGAACAAACTGCGCGCCAGATGGAACTCCTGGAACACGTTCTGCACCGTCTCGAGATAAAATTCCGCCGGCAGATCCGAAACGGAGAAATACTCGTCGTAGAACTTGCGGTTCGCGTCGGCTTTTTCGTCTTCGCCCTTGCGGATATGTTCGAACAAATCCAGATGGGCGCGGACATGACGCGGCAGGTTCATCGACATGAACGCGGACAGCTGCAAGAATCCCGGATAGACGCGCCGGTGCGAACCGCGATAACGCAGCGGCACCGTCGTGATCAGATTTTTTTCGAACCATTCGATGGGATGGCCGGTCGCCAGATCGTTGACGGCCGTCGGGTTGACGCGCGTGTCGATGGGGCCTGCCATCAACGTCATGCTGCGCGGCTGGCAGGGATGATTGGCCTGCGCCATCACCGCGACCGTCGCCAGCAACGCGGCGCAGGGCTGACACACCGCAACAACATGCGACCCCGGTCCGATCTTTTCGAAGAACCGGATCGTGTGTTCGATGTACTCGTCGATACCGAACCGGCCATCGCTCAATGGCACATCGCGCGCGGTCTTCCAGTCCGTGATGTAGACGTCATGTTCGGCGAGCATCGTCTTGGCGGTTTGACGAAGCAGGGTCGGAAAATGTCCCGCCATGGGCGCCACGATCAGAACGCGCGGCTGGTCCGTGCTCGACGCTTTCTCGAAACGGAGCAGGGTGGCGAACGGCGTCTCAAGAATTTTCTCTTCGGCAACGGCAATATCGCGGCCTTCGATCTCGACGGAGTCGATCTCGAAGCTCGGCCGCTCGTGAATGAGATGCGCGCGGTTCAGGATCTCCGCTCCCGCGGCGATGCTTTTGAAGATGTAGTTGGCACGCGGGCCGGCAAAAGTGTCCGCGAAGAGCGTGCTGGTCAGCCCGGCCCAGGCGCGAAGGGGCGCGAGCAGATCGGACTGTGCCTGGTAGGCGTCATACAACATCACGCTAGAAAAACGCCCCCAAAGGCCGCCGCGGCTGTACCCATTTTGCGGTGCGGCAATATTTGCTCGATTTCACGCCCTGCGTGCGAAAAATACTAGTGCATTTCATGCTGCAGTGCGAAATAATTGATTAATCCTTAGCAGGAGAATCGTCTGCCATGAGCAAAGCACTCCTGACGATTTCGAGCAAAAACTACTCGTCCTGGTCGTTGCGCGGCTGGCTGATCTGCCGCATGGCCGGTCTGGAGTTCAGCGAAAAACTCCTGCCGAACGACGATCCCGACGCGCGCGCGGAACTTCTGCTGCTCTCGCCGTCGTTCCTGGTTCCATGCTTGACCGATGGCGACATCAAGGTTTGGGACACTTTGGCGATTGCCGAGTATTTGCACGAGGTCAATCCGAAGTCGGGCCTGCTGCCGAAAAACCTGGCCGCGCGGACCCATTGCCGCGCGATCTCCGGCGAGATGCATTCGGGTTTTGCAAATCTGCGCTCGGCGCTGCCGATGAATCTCAAGGCACGCTATCCGGATTTCAAAGTGTGGGCCGGCGCTCAGGCCGATATCGATCGCGTCGTCGCAATCTGGCGCCAGTGCCTGAAAACCTATGACGGGCCGTATCTGTTCGGCGAGAAGCCGACCTTGGCCGATGCGATGTACGCGCCGGTTTGCACGCGCTTCGTCACCTATCACGTGAAGCTCGACCGGATCTGCGCCGACTATTGCGACACGATCCTGAACCTTCCCGACATGCTCGAATGGATCGAAGCGGCCAAGGCGGAGCCGGACGCTGTCGAAGAACTTGAGGCGGAGTTTTGAATTCAGGTCAATGTCGGCTGGACTTCCGCGACAGCCACCTTCTGCACCTGCACATAGTCGGTCTTGCCGGTTCCGAGCACCGGAATGTCGCCCACTGTGATAATGCGGCGCGGCACGGCAAGTTCCGACACGCCGTGATTGTGCGCCCAGCCGACAAGCTCGTGGCGATCGGCGGCCATCCTGGTCGTCACCAGGACAATCTGTTCGCCCTTGCGCCCGTCGGGCAGTGCGACCGCTGCGTGGAAATGATCGGGCCACAGCGCCGACGCAATGCTTTCCACCACTGCGAGCGACACCGTCTCGCCGCCGATCTTGGCAAATCGCTTCAGTCGGCCACGGATCGCGATATAGCCGTCCTCGTCGATCGAGACGACGTCGCCGGTGTCGTGCCAGCCACCTTCGGGCGGTTGGATTACGCCGGGAGCGTCGGGCTTGATGTAGCCCAACATCACGTTGGGCCCTTTGACGAACAGACGCCCGGCATTGGGAATTCCTTCGACGGGGTCCAGGCGCGCTTGCATATCCGCCATCAAATGTCCGACGGTGCCCGGGCGGTTCGCGCCCGGCTGGTTGGCTGAAATCACCGGCGCAGCTTCCGTGACGCCATAACCTTCAAGCAATTCGATCGAATACTTCTTGCGCAGCAGCGCCCGGGTCTCGTCGCGCAGCCGCTCGGCTCCGCACACTGCGAGCCTCAGCGAGTTCAAATCGCCCTGTTCGCCGGCCCGAGCGTATTGGGAAATGAAAGTATCGGTGGAGAGCAGGATGGTGGCTTTGGTGTCGCGTATGCGCCGTACGATCTCGTGCGGCTGCAGCGGTGTCGGATGGCATACGACCTTGATGCCCAGCAGAAGCGGCATGAGCGACCCGACCGTCAATCCAAAGCAGTGAAACGTTGGCAGCGGATTGAACAGGAT
>JANYBR010000060.1 GCA_025360685.1 Pseudomonadota bacterium | reverse complement strand
TCCTTCTTGATGTCCATGCGCTCGAACACCGCTTCGATCACCAGGTCGCAGTCCGCGAGCGCCGACATGTCGAGCGAGCCGCCGAACATCGCCATGCGCTTTTCGACTTCGTCCATCGTGAAGCGGCCGTTCTTGGCGCTGCGCTCGTAATTGCCGCGCACGACTTTCAACCCGCGGTCCAGCGCGTCCTGCTTTACTTCCACGATGGTGACGGCGATTCCGGCATTGGCGAAGTTCATCGCGATGCCGCCGCCCATCGTGCCCGCGCCGATGATGCCGACCTTCTTGATCGGGATCAGCTTGGTGTCGTCCGGCACGTCGGGGATCTTGTTGGCGAGGCGTTCGGCGAAGAAATAGTAGCGCTGCGCCGCCGAATGTGGGCTCATCATCACGTCCATGAACAGCTTGCGTTCGGTCTTCAGGCCCTCCTCGAAGCTCTGGTTCACGGCCGCTTCGATGCACTGGATGTTGGCTTCGGGCGCCTTGAAGCCGCGGAACTTGCGCGCATTGGCTTTGCGGAAATTGGCGAAGATTTCCGGATGGCCCTTGGCGGCTTCCAGCTTGGTGTTGTTCTCGCGCACTTTCTTGAGCGGCTTCTTCTCGGCGACGAGCTTGCGCGCGAAGGCGATGGCGGCTTCCTTCAGCTTGCCTTCCTCGGCGAGTTCGTCGACCAGGCCCATGGCGAGACATTCCTTGGCCGGCACATGCTGGCCGCTGGTGACCATCTCCAGCGCCTTCTCCACGCCGGCAATGCGCGGCAGCCGCTGCGTGCCGCCGGCACCCGGCAGCAATCCGAGGTTCACTTCGGGCAGGCCGCAGCGCGCACTCGGCACCGCCACGCGGTAGTGCGCGCACAGAGCGACTTCGAGACCGCCGCCCAGCGCCGTGCCATGGATCGCAGCCACCACCGGCTTGGGCGAGTCTTCCATCATCGCCTGCACGTCGAACAGGCTCGCGCCCTTCTGCGCGCCGCCGAACTCGGAGATGTCGGCGCCGGCGATGAAGGTGCGCCCCTCGCAGATCAGCACGATCGCCTTGACGGCCGGATCGTCGATGGCTGCCTTGAAGCCTTGATGCAGCCCGTCGCGCACATTCGCCGACAAGGCGTTCACCGGCGGCGAATTGAGGGTGATGATGCCGATCTCGCCCTCTTTGGAGAAATCCGTAACCTGGTTGATGGCCGTCATGGCGAACTCCCTCGACACATTTGTGGATTGTTTGACCAACAAAAAATCAGCCTTAACGCCAAGAGTCGAGTCGTTTCCCGAAAGAGCGCTATGCCGCACGCTGGCGGCTTCTTTCCTCACGGGCAGGTGGGCAAGAATATCGATTTCCGGCAGTGCCGATGCATGTACAGTCGCCTCCTGGGAAAGCCGACATGACTGACTGGACCGCCTCCAACATTCCCGATCTTTCGGGAAAATTCGCCATCGTTACGGGCACGGGCGGACTTGGCTACGAAACCGCACTCGAACTGGCGAGCCGGGGCGCCGAAGTGGTTGTGGCGGGGCGCAATCCCGCCAAGGGCAACAAGTCGGTGCGCAAGATTCTCGCCGAAGTCCCGGATGCGAAAATCGTGTTCGAGGAAGTCGATCTGGCCAGCCTCGCGTCGATCGCGGATTTCGCGGGGCGCATCGCGGCCGAGCATCCGACGCTCGATATTCTGGTCAACAATGCCGGCGTGATGACACCGCCCCGGCGCCGGACAACGGCAGACGGCTTCGAGCTGCAATTCGGCACCAATCATCTGGGCCACTTCGCGCTCACTGGCCGGCTGCTGCCGCTGCTGCGGGCGGCGCCCCATGCGAGGGTTATCACCGTCTCCAGCGGCATGCATCGCATGGGACGGATCAACTTCGACGATTTGCAATTCAAGAAGCGCTACCGGCCGGCCGCGGCCTATGGCCAATCCAAGCTGGCGAACCTGATGTTTGCCTTCGAGTTGCAGCGGCGCAGCGACGCGAACCGCTGGCGCGTGACATCGCTTGCGGCGCATCCCGGCTACGCGCTGACCGATCTCATCGCCAACGGTCCGGGAACCAAGGGACTGAATTACCGCTTCAGCCGGTTATTGGCGGTATTTCTCGCCCACTCGCCGGCGGAGGGCGCGCTGCCGATCTTGTTCGCCGCAACGTCGATTTATGCGCAGCCGGGCGGGTATTACGGGCCGAACGGCAGGTTCGAACTGATCGGGGCGCCGGGTCCGGCGCGCGCATCGCCGCGCTCGAAAGATTCCGCCGTCGCAGCGCGCCTGTGGGACGAGTCGGAGAAGCTGACGGGCGTGAAGTTTTCCTGAAGTCGCCACCCTCCCTCAAGGGGAGGGTGGCTCATGTTTCATGCCCTCGCGGAAGGCTTGGCTTGCCGCGCCCAAGGTCTATCGTTTCGCCCCAAACGCGGAGGCCGTCATGAGCTACGAGCACATCAAATACGAACTGGACGGGTCGATCCTCACTGTCACCCTCAATCGACCCGACAAGCTCAATGCCTACACCGCCACGATGGGGCTTGAGCTCGAGGATGCGTTCCTGCGTGCCGATGCGGACGATGCGGTGCGCGTGATCATCGTTACCGGTGCGGGCCGCGGCTTTTGTGCCGGCGCCGATATTTCCGGCGGCGCAAGCGCGTTCGATACCAAGTCGGGAAATACCGCGATGTTCGCAGGCACCAAACCACGCGCCTCGCGCGGAGCTGGATTTGTGGAAGCGATATTCAGCTGCCGCAAACCTTCCATCGCGGCGATCAACGGTCCGGCGGTCGGCGTCGGCATCACATTGGCCTTGCCGATGGATATCAAGATCGCATCGAGCGAAGCGAAATTTGGTTTCGTTTTCGCGCGGCGAGGCCTTGTTCCGGAAGCGGGCAGCGCCTGGTTCCTGCCGCGCCTCGTCGGACTCAACCAGGCGCTGCGCTGGTGCCTGTCGGGCCGCGTGTTCGGCGCAGAGGAAGCAAAGCAAGGCGGCCTCGTTTCGGACGTCGTCGCGCCGGATCAATTGCTGCCGCGCGCGCGGGAGATCGCGCTGGAGATGGTGGAGAACGCGGCACCGGTTTCTCTCGCACTGACGCGCCAGATGCTGTGGGGCTATTCGGGCATGGCCCATCCGTTCGAGCTGATGAAGATCGACGGGCCGCTTTCCGTCGAGCTCGGCGCGGGTCCGGATGTAAAGGAGGGCGTCGCTGCCTTCCTCGAAAAGCGCAAACCGGCATTTCCCGGCAAGGTCTCCAGGAACATGCCCGCCGGCTACAAACCAGCGCCGCGGTAACGCCCTCACCCGTCCACTAGCGGCCGCTGGTGGACCGCTCCGCTCCGTTCGACTTCTCCCGCAGGCGGGCGAGGTGAGACATGCGCGTGCGATAACCTCTCCCGTCGACGGGAGAGGTCGATCCGTGCGCAGCACGGATCGGGTGAGGGGCGGGCGCGATTTGGCTTCCAGATTTTATCTGCTGCAAGATCAAAGTCTTAGACACTAGCCGTGGACCGAAGCGAAATGTGCATACTGCCGGCTTGCATACTGTGTGTATCTATGTATAGTGCTCATAACAGTAAGGGACGCCCGTGCAGAAAGCTCACTCCATCCTCGCTGCAAAACTCGAGCAAGAGCTGCGCCGCGGCGTGTTGATCCTGGCTGTGCTCTCTCAGCTCAAGGACCCGCAATACGGCTATTCGCTGCGCCAGCTTCTCGGCGCGCAAGGCATGCCGATCGAGGAAGGCACACTCTATCCCTTGCTCAGGCGCATGGAAGAACAGGGCCTGCTTTCCAGCGAATGGAAGATCGAGGACGGACCGCCGCGCCGCTACTACGTGCGCAACCAGCAAGGCAATGACGTTTATCGCGACTTGAGCGCCGGCTGGCGCGCACTGGTCGGAACGATCGACAAGATGATGACGGAGGCTGCGTGATGGATGCGAACGACGTGATTGAAAGTTATGTGCGCGATGTGGCAGCGCAGCTGCCACTCAGGAAGCGCGCCGATGTGGCGGCCGAGCTGCGTTCGCTTCTCGCCGAAGAACTCGGCAACGGCGATCAGGCGGCAGCGCTGGCGATCGTGCGCCGCTTCGGCCGGCCCGCCGATGTCGCCGCGCGCTATTCGACGCCGACCGCGGTGGTCGATCCGGCCGATACGCGCAACTTCGTCATCGCCGCGGTGCTGGGAGGGCTGCTGATCCCGAGCACGAACCAGCGGCTGCCGTTCGCCATCAATCCGGCGACCGCGCAGGTCTGGTTTCTCGCCTGGCTCGGCGCGCTGGTGATCCTTTTTGCGTTCAAGAGCTGGATCACGCGGCGCCGGCCGGACTGGTTCCAGTGGAAACCATCGCAGGTGCGTGACCATGACCGCGTGCGCGCGGTGGAGCAGCTCGCGCTGATCGGCATTCTTGTGTTCTACGAGATGACGTATCTTTTCCCGGGGCCGGTAATCCACCTTCTGTCCGGCGGGCGCGTCGCCGCGGAACTTCTCTCCTACACATCCGACTTCGCAAGTCTGCAGCGCATGTCGTGGTTCGCACTGTTCGTGCCCGCGCTCGCCGCACTCGAGACAATGGCTTTGGTGCAAGGCCGCTGGACGCGGCTGACGCGCACGATCGAGATCATGCTGTTCGTCCTGGCGGGAACGCAGCTTGGCTGGCATGCAAGCTATGGCGGCATATTCGCGAATGCCGCGGCCGAGCACGGCGCGCGCATGGCATGCCAGCTCGTAGGTGCGGCTTTCATCCTCACCGCGGTCTACAAGATATACCGCGAGTGGGGCCGCATCCCCTCGCCGTCTGCAGGTTTTTCGCCCGCGACCACATAGCCGCGGTAAGTCTCGACCCTCCCTCAAGGGGAGGGTCGAGAAATTGGCGAAGCGTCTGAACTAAGTCGGCCAATGTGTCCTACCCCAAATCCTTCTGGATCTGCAGCGCCAGATCGCAGACATACGGATTGGTCTTTCGCTCCCAGCCGAAATTCGACATCTGTCCATGTCCGGGCACGAACTGCATGTCGTCGCCGAGCGGCCACAGGCGCCCCGTGATCGAGTCCACCAGCTGCTGGTGATTGCCGCGCGGAAAATCGGTGCGTCCGACCGAGCCTGCGAATAATACATCGCCGACGAACGCAACCTTCGCGCCCTGGTGGAAGAACACGACGTGGCCCGGCGTGTGGCCTGGGCAGTGGCGCACGCCGAATTCTGCCTCTCCGACTTTCACGACATCGCCGTCCTCGAGCCAGCGCGAAGGCGTGCAGTTTTCCGACTCGGCAAAGCCGGGCCGCGAGGAATTGCGCCCGAGCGCTTCGAGCAGGAAGGCGTCGTCCTTGTGCGGCCCCTCGATGGGCACGCCAAATTCGCGCGCCAGTCGCATCGCCGCCCCCGCATGATCCAGATGGCCGTGGGTCAGCAGGACCTTCTCCAGGGTCACCCCTTCCAGGGCGATGGCCTGGCGGATGCGGTCCAGGTCCCCGCCGGGGTCGATCACGGCCCCCCTCATGGTGCGCGTGCACCACACCAGCGAGCAATTTTGCCGGTAGGGCGTGACAGGAAGTATCGCGGCCTTGATCGGGGTGGTTTCCATGCCATCTCAGATAGAGGCAAAAGGCAGGGCGTCCAACGGGGTAGTTGTAGCATCGCGCGAAAGTCGCCGAACAATTACCGATCCGTACAACCGATAAACTTGTTACATTGTTACGAACCAGCCGTTAACCAAAGCGTAACGAAAGTGCAACACAGAAGGGTTTTCCACCGCAAAAACGGCAGTAGTTTCAGCGGGAAAGCTTGGATTGGACGACCTGGGCTGCTACGGTTCAGGTGGCTTAAAAGGGCAAGAGTGGGAATAACGGTGTCATGAGGGGACTGATCCGCCGCGCATTGTGCGCCGCCGCGGGATCGCTCGCTATCGCGGGCGCCGCGCATGCGGCTGCGCCTGTGCTGACCTCGTTTGACGCAGCGTCACTGTCGTCGCTCGATCAGAACACCCAGCTGGCAGGCAGCGTCGGTCTCACAAACGCGATCGCGCTTCCGGTCCTTTCCTATGGTCCGCCCGACACCAGCCGAAACGTCGTTTCCAATCTTGCCACCAGCATTGCGCTGATCGACGGCATCGATCTGCAGCTCGGCTACAAGGTCGACTTGGCGGGGCAGGCGTCGTCGTTTGGCGCGTCCAATCCGGCGACCTTCAACGGGCTGTTCCTGTCGTCACCCAATTCGTCTTACACAGCGCTGACAAGCGGCGGTGATTTCGTCGGCGCGACTGCGGCGCTGGCCGACGATCTGCAGATTTCGGTCGGCGGCGCGTCGCTGTCGCCGGGCTACATAAACTACACGCCGGGCGCCACGGCGGCGCTGGCGCGGGTCGGCGGCGCGTCCAATCCCTTCAGCCTGCGCGCCGCGACGACATTGCTGGGTGGCGTGACGTGGAACGTCGCCAAATGGGTTGGTCTCGGCTTGAATGCATCGCAGACGTCGGAACGTGGCGGCTTGCTGGGGACCAGTGCCGAAGGCGTCAATGCGAACACGTCGGCGCTCGGCGTTTCGGCCCGTGTCGCGTTCGGCGGCGGCTGGGTGACGACCGCGACCTATAGCGAAGGCATCACGCAGCTTGATCTGAAGCCCGGTCTCAGCCCGTCGCTTTCGAGCGACAGTCTGCGTACGCGTTCTTACGGTCTCGCGATCGCCAAGAACGGCCTGTTCGGCGACGACGCGACACGGGCCGAAACGCCGAGCGCCGACGTGTTCGCATTGACGCCTTCGGCACTG
>JANYBR010000056.1 GCA_025360685.1 Pseudomonadota bacterium | reverse complement strand
TCCTCGGACCTTTGTTCGGGATCGTTGCGTTATCGCTTGGCGGGCGCAGCGGACGAAAAACCGGACGCGGAGGCGAGAAGCCCGAATGATGGCAACTGCGCCCGTCTGGACAGATCGTTCAAGAAACGGTTCGCGTAAATTGTGCTGACCGCGCACCAGTCTCGATTTCCGCTATCCACCCGATGCGAACACTCACCGTCCTAGGAATTATTCGTCGTCATCGTCGTCGCGGTGTCGATAGCGTCCGTAATAATCGCCGTAATATTGGTTATATCGGCGATCGTTGTTGTAATAGAAACTGAACCCGTTTCCACCGCTGTACCCGTTTGAGTACCAACCGCCATATCCACCCCGATAGTTGTTGTTGTACGGGTGATAGGTAGATACCGTGCGACAATCATCACCGTCGTCGTCGCAGCGCACGACATAACACTCGTCACCGTCGCGATGAGATCGAGTGGTTGTGTAGTGAGCGGAAGCCGGCGCAACGCTCCAGGCGACCGTCGACAGAGCAATCGCTGCTGTGATAACTGAGTTCCTGAACAGATTTGATCGCACGACTCAAACTCCCCAGTGAGGTTACTGGACCAATGCTGTGCGATCGTTCCTGAACGAAAGATGAATGGAACCGTCATTCGCAAACGGGCGCGAATGCCGACCGAAAGGCGCGACAGACGCCTGCCTCAAATTCGTCCAATTGCGGTGGCTATTCTTGTCGCGTATCGGATTGCAGACCGGCAAAGGCAACCGTGATACAGTTGGTTTGCTGGATCACGACTGCCGATCTACGTGGCTGGTTCGTCGAAAATATCACAGACGCTGATGATCACGAGATTGCTGAGCGACGAACAAGCTCAATTGCACGTTGAATTGTATCGATGAAGGAGAATACCCCATGAAGAAGACGCTCTCGGTCATCACGGCGGTGGCAATCACCGCAGGTCTCACAGTACAGCCGGTTTCGGCTCAAAGCGGGTATGGCAACCAGGCCGGTCGATACGAAGACGGCTATCGCGCCGGCTATCGCGCCGGTTACGACACGGCGCGGCACAGAGGCAGATACAATGACCAGCCGCCCCAAGCTGGCTATTACAACGGTCCACCTCCTCAACCTGGTTACGACAACAGCGATCCGAATCAACGCTGGCGTCAGCGCTACTCGCGGTCCTACACCTACAATGACGATTCCTACTATCGCGAGTGCCGCAATCAGCCCGATCCCGGTGGCGTCCTTGCCGGCGCCTTGATCGGCGGACTTCTTGGCAACGCAGCCGGTCGCGGCGGCGGCCGAGGTGGCGCGACCGTTGCTGGCGTGATCATTGGCGGCGCCCTCGGCGCGGGTTTAACCAACCACCTCCAATGCGAAGACCGCAGCTACGCCTATCAGACCTATTACAACGGCTTTAACTCGGGCCGCCCCCACAGCGATTGGCAATGGGAGAATCCGAACAGCGGCAACTATGGCGACTTCCGGCTTGGTGACTACTACAACGACCAGGACGGTTTTCGTTGCGCGACATTCACGCAACAGGTCTGGGTGAACGACCGCCCAGAAATTGCCAATGGGCATGCCTGCCAGCAACCGGACGGGACCTGGACGATTGTGAACTGAGAAAATCCAGAACAGGAACCCGCAACTTGCGGCCCGTTGAACTTTAATGGAGACAATCATGCGTCCGACAATCTATCTGTTCATCGCCATTCTTGGACTTGGCATGGTGAGCGCATCTGCTCAGGAAGCCGTTGCGCCGAAGACCGGGCAATCATCGCTCGGTCCGGTCCTCACCGACTCTCACGGAATGACGCTCTACACGTTCACCCGCGACATGCCGGGTTTCTCGAATTGCAACGGGCCATGCGCAGCCGAGGGACCGCCACTGCTGGCATCGTCCGATGCACATGCCAGCGGCGACTTGACGATCATCACCCGCGATGACAGCAAAAAGCAGTGGGCTCTAAAAGGAAAGCCGCTCTATCTGTGGTCGAAAGATTCGCAGCCAGGAGATGTGACGGGTGACGGCGCATCAAAAGGAAAGTGGCACGTCGCCAAGCCTTAAGTCGGCCGTGCTCGTACTTCGACGGGAAAGGACCGGCCGACAGCTAGTTGGTGGCGGCCGGTTCGTCCAGTTTCCCCGGCAATTGTTGTGACACGCACGCCTGTAACGTGTCAGCGTGATTCATAAGGCTTTTGCAAAGATAGAAGGAGATTGTTTAGTGACAAACAGAAAACGCTTGATGATGCAAACCGTGATGGTCGGAGCATTGGCACTTGTCGCTCCGGCGCATGCCGCGCCCCACGGAGTGAATGTCGGAACGTTGACCTGCAACGTTGCCAGTGGCTGGGGATTTGTATTTGGATCTTCGAAGGACCTTCATTGCACATTCCGGGAACACGAGCGCCGGGCGGTGCACTACAACGGAACGATTTCCAAGTTCGGCATGGACATTGGATACACTGAAGGTGGCGTTCTGATTTGGGGCGTGATTGCACCCAGTTCGGATGTGCGTCCCGGGTCTCTCGATGGAGACTATGTCGGTGCCAGCGCCGGTGCCA
Organism: Pseudomonadota bacterium; assembly: GCA_025360685.1. GTDB lineage: Bacteria > Pseudomonadota > Alphaproteobacteria > Micropepsales > Micropepsaceae > Rhizomicrobium. Next base: position 1,060 of record JANYBR010000056.1, on the reverse strand, counting down.
CGGTCGGAGTTGGCGTCGGCGCGAATGTGCTGATCGGCGGTTTCGGCAAGTCGATTGCGCTTCAGCCGCTGAGCGTGTCGGGAAATCGGGGACTGAATGTTGCCGCGGGCATCGGTTCAATCAGCCTCAAGCAATCGCGCTGACCCTAAACTCTGCGCGCGCCCAGTTGGTCCGCGCGCGTTGTTTGGTTTCCGCCGTTGTCAGAGCCGACACGCGACGCGGTGAAGGTTGCGCATTAGTTCAGGCGATGATCGAAGAGCGGCGAGACGCCGAAGACGGCGAGGCGGCCAGGGTGAATAGCCGTTTGAGAAGCAAAATCCTGGCCGTCGCGGTCGCGGCGCTGCTGGGGAGCGGTTGCCAACACCAGCCAGCCGCGAGCATCGGCGTTGCCTCCATGTCAGCGGATGGAACAATTTCGCTCCAGTTGAGGGCGGAGTCTCCAGGGGGAGGGGTTGGCGACGCTCTGCTGTTCTATAAGCCAACCGACCCGAAATATGCCGAGGTCTTTCGACACATTGGTGGCATCAAGCCCGGAGAGGTGAAGCCGGTCCCGCCATGGCAATAGTCTTCAGAACCGTTCGCTCAATTCCAAGATGACGCGAGCTACGAAGAAGAGGTTTGAACCTCCTGCCGAAGCGTGGTGAACACTCTCGCGGCTGATACAAAGGAAAACACGGGGTATGCGCGCAATAGTTCTTGTCCTCACGCTAGTCGCCGTACCCGTTTCAGTCGTGGCAACTGCGGGCGGCGCATCTCAGCTCTCGACAGTCGCGCTGTCGCGCGTCACTACAGAGAACACCTGCGAACTCCGGTTCACGAAGGCGCTCCGATATTGCGCGCACTACACAGACGTAGGTCGAGATCGATGTGACGCGAAAGCTGAGAAGTCTCGCGAGAGGTGCAGAAAGTTAAGCGGCTTGCGCAAGCATCCCAGCGCAAATACCAGTCACTGACGCGCCAGTCCGACAATGGCCGCTCGTCGAGTAGACCTGAAATTGTTCGTCAATTTGGCACAAGTCGCGATCTGCGTCCCCGTCTACCCGGCTGTAATATCGCGTCC
>JANYBR010000042.1 GCA_025360685.1 Pseudomonadota bacterium | reverse complement strand
CCGATCGCGATGGAAGAGAAGCTGCGCTTCTCCATCCGCGAAGGCGGCCGAACCGTCGGCTCCGGCGTCGTCGCTAAAATAGTGAAATAGACCGGTTTCGGGATCGAAGGCTCTAGACATGCAAAACCAAAACATACGCATCAGGCTGAAGGCCTTCGATCACCGCATCCTCGACAATTCGACGCGGGAAATCGTCAACACGGCCAAGCGCACGGGCGCGCAGGTGCGCGGACCGATTCCGCTGCCCACTGGCATCGAGCGTTTCACCGTGAACCGCTCTCCGCACATCGACAAAAAGAGCCGCGAACAGTTCGAAATCCGCACTCACAAGCGTCTCCTCGACATCATCGATCCCACGCCGCAGACCGTCGACGCCTTGATGAAGCTCGACCTTGCGGCCGGCGTCGACGTCGAAATCAAGCTCTAAGGAACAACGCGATGCGCACTGGCGTCATCACGCAAAAGATCGGCATGACCCGACTGTTTCTGGACGATGGCCGGCACGTGCCGGTCACCGTGCTGAAGCTGGACGGCTGTCAGGTCGTCTCCACACGCACGGAAGAGAAGGACGGATACACCGCGGTTCAACTCGGTTCGGGTTTTGCAAAGGCTAAGAGATTGACGAAGGCCGATCGCGGCAACTTCGCCAAGGCCGAAGTCGAGCCGAAGAAAAAACTCGCCGAATTCCGCGTCGATGCAAAGAATCTGCTCGAAGTCGGCGACCTCATCCAGGCCGATCACTTCGCGCCCGGCCAGAAGGTCGACGTGACCGGAGTAACCATCGGTCGCGGCTTCACCGGCGCGATGAAACGCTGGAACTTCGCCGGTCTCGAAGCCTCGCACGGCGTGTCGATCTCGCACCGTTCGCTGGGTGGTACCGGCGGCCGTCAGGACCCAGGCAGGACCTTCAAGAACAAGAAGATGCACGGTCACTACGGAGTCGACAACGTCACCACCCAGAATCTCGAAGTCGCGAAGGTCGATGTCGAGCGCGGTCTCATCATGATCCGTGGTGCGGTGCCCGGGTCGAAGGGCGGCTGGGTCATGGTGCGCGACGCGGTCAAGCGCCCGCACAAGGATCTACCGATGCCCGGTTCGGTCAAGAAGCGCGAAGCGGCGCCTGCTGCCGCGAAGGCGGAGGGCTGAACATGAAGACCAAGGTTCTCAATCTGGACAACAAAGCGTCCGGTGAAGTCGAACTCAAGGACGCGATCTTTGGGCTCGAGCCGCGCGTCGATCTGATTCAGCGCGTCATCGTGTGGCAACTCGCCAAGCGTCGCTCCGGCCAGCACAAGGTTCTGACGCGCGCGGAAATCAACCGTACGAAGAAAAAAGTGTACAAACAGAAGGGTACCGGACAGGCGCGTCACGGCGCGCGTTCCGCGCCGCTGTTCGTCGGTGGCGCCAAGGCCATGGGCCCGGTCGCGCACAGCCATGAGTTCGATCTGCCCAAGAAGGTACGCGCACTCGGTCTGCGCCACGCCCTGTCGTCCAAGGCCAAGTCCGGCTCGATCGTCGTGCTCGACGAGGCAAAGTCTGCCTCGATCAAGACCGGCGACTTGGCCAAGCGGTTCGGTAAACTCGGCCTTGAAAGCGTTCTGGTTGTGGACGGTGCGTTCGACAAGAATTTCGAACTGTCGGCACGAAACCTGAGCCACGTAGCGCTGCTGCCGGCGGCAGGTCTCAACGTCTACGACATCATCCGGCGCGACAAGCTTGTGCTGACGAAGGCCGCACTGGCCGCGATCGAGGAGCGCCTGGCATGAGCACGCATCATGACGTCATCCTCTCGCCGGTTATCACGGAAAAGGCGACCAAGCTGACGGAGACGAACCAGATCGTCTTTCGCGTCGCCCTGGGCGCCACAAAGCCGAAGATTGCTGCCGCCGTGGCTGAGCTCTTCAAGGTCAAGGTGAAGGCGGTGAACACGATTACGGTCAAGGGCAAGAAGAAGCTTGCGCGCGGCAAGCCGTATAAGCGCAGCGATTTCAAGAAAGCGATCGTGACCCTCGAAGAGGGCCAGCAGATCGACATCACGACGGGACTGTAGGTTATGGCGCTCAAACAATATCGCCCGACGACCCCCGGTCAGCGCCAGCTGGTTCTGATCGACCGCACCGGCCTGCACAAGGGCGGTCCGGTGAAGTCGTTGACTGAAGGCAAGCATTCGTCCGGCGGCCGCAACAACACCGGCCGGATCGTGGTGCGCTGGCAAGGCGGTGGTCACAAGCAGCGTTACCGCATCATTGATTTCAAGCGGCGCAAATTCGACCAGCCGGCCAAGGTTGAACGCCTCGAATACGATCCCAACCGGACATCATTCATCGCTCTGATCAAGTACAAGGACGGCGAGCTTGCCTACATCCTGGCGCCGCAACGCCTGGCGGTCGGCGACACCGTCGTCTCCGGCGACAAGGTTGACGTGAAGCCGGGCAATGCCATGAAGCTCGCAGCGATGCCGGTGGGTACCATCGTCCATAATATCGAAATGAAGCCGGGCAAGGGCGGTCAGGTTGCGCGCTCTGCTGGAACCTACGCGCAATATCTCGGACGCGACGCCGGTTATGCGCTGTTGCGCCTGAACTCGGGCGAAGTGCGCAAGGTGTCACTCACCTGCATGGCAACGGTCGGCGCGGTGTCCAATCCCGATCACATGAACGAGGTCATCGGCAAAGCCGGCCGCAATGTGTGGAAGGGCAAGCGACCTTCCGTGCGCGGCACCGCGATGAACCCGATCGACCATCCGCATGGCGGCGGCGAAGGCCGAACCAAGGGCGGCCGTCATCCGGTCACGCCCTGGGGCAAGGGAACCAAGGGCACCAAGACCCGTACCAACAAGCGCACCACGAAGTTCATCGTGCGTACGCGCAAAGGCAAGGCACAAGGGTAAGAGATGACTCGCTCTGTTTGGAAAGGCCCATTCGTCGACGGTTATCTGCTGAAGAAGGCAGAAGCCGCGCGCGGCAGTGGACGCAAGGACGTGATCAAGACCTGGTCGCGCCGCTCGACGATCCTGCCGCAGTTCGTTGGCGTCACGTTTGGCGTCTACAACGGCAGGAAGCACATCCCCGTGCTGGTGACCGAAGACATGGTCGGCCACAAGCTCGGTGAGTTCTCGCCGACTCGTACCTTCCATGGCCACAGCGGTGGCGGTGACAAGAAAGCGAAGAGGGCGGAATAATGGGCAAATCGGCTCGCGCCCGCGTTCTGCCGGACAGCAAGGCAAAGGCTGTCGGCACGATGATCCGTACCAGTCCGCGCAAGCTCAACCTTGTCGCGCAGACGATCCGCGGCAAGAAGGCCGGCGTGGCCCTGAACGAACTTACCTTCTCGCCAAAGCGCGTGGCGAAGGTGGTCAAGAAGGTGCTCCAGTCGGCCATCGCGAACGCGGAAAACAATCATGATCTCGACGTGGACGATTTGTTCGTCTCCGAGGCGAGTGTCGGCAAAAATCTTGTGATGAAGCGCTTTATGGCGCGCGCCCGCGGTCGCGGCGCCGGCATCCAGAAACCCTTCGCACAGATCACCATAGTGGTCGAGGAAAAGCGCGAAGAAAAAGTCGCCGAGACCAAACCGAAGGGTAAGTCGAAGAAGACTGCCAAGAAACCTGCCGCCAAGAAGTCGGAAAAGGAGACCGCATAATGGGTCAGAAAGTTAATCCGATCGGCTTGCGCCTCGGCATCAACCGGACCTGGGACTCGCGCTGGTACGCGGGCAAGAAGGATTTCGGCCGCCTGCTGCAGGAAGACATCAAGATCCGCGAATATCTGAGCGAGAAGCTGAAGCAGGCTGGCGTTTCGCGCATTGTGATCGAACGCCCGCACAAGAAGTGCCGGATCACGATTCACTCCGCGCGTCCCGGCGTCGTCATCGGCAAGAAGGGCGCCGACATCGAAAAGCTGAAAAGCGACGTTCAGAAATACACGGCCGACGAAATTCACTTGAACATCGTCGAGATTCGCAAGCCTGAGATTGACGCCAAGCTCGTTGCCGAAAACATCGCGCAACAGCTGGAACGCCGCGTCGCCTTCCGCCGTGTGATGAAGCGCGCCGTGCAGACCGCGCAGCGTCTGGGTGCGCTCGGCATCCGCATCAAGTGCGGCGGCCGTCTTGGCGGCGCCGAAATCGCGCGCGTCGAGTGGTATCACGAAGGCCGCGTTCCGTTGCACACCTTGCGCGCCGACATCGACTATGGCGTCGCCACGGCCAAGACAACCTATGGCACCTGCGGCGTGAAGGTCTGGATCTTCAAGGGCGAGATCATGGAACACGATCCCATGGCACAGGATAAGCGCATGGCCGAGGCCGAAGCCGGCCGTGGCGGCAACCAACCGCGTCCCCAACCGACGCCTGCACCCGCACCATAAGAGTCACACATGCTTCAACCCAAGCGCACGAAGTTTCGCAAGCAGCATAAGGGCCGTATTCACGGCTCTGCGAAGGCGGGCACGAGTCTGAACTTCGGCGCCTACGGCCTTAAAGCCCTGGAGCCGGAGCGGATCACTGCGCGCGAGATCGAAGCCGCGCGTCGCGCCATCACGCGTCAGATGAAGCGCGCTGGCCGCGTGTGGATCCGCGTGTTCCCGGATGTGCCAGTGTCGAAAAAGCCCGCGGAAGTCCGCATGGGTTCGGGCAAAGGCGCGCCGGAATACTGGGTGGCGAAGATCAAGCCCGGCCGCATCCTGTTCGAGGTCGACGGCGTCGATCTCGAAACGGCGAAGGAAGCGATGCGCCTTGGTTCCGCGAAACTTTCGATTGCGACGAAGTTCGTCGCGCGCATGGGTGCGTGAGAAAAACTATGGCGACGAAGAAACCCGCAAAAGAGAAAGCCGCTGCCAAGCCCAAGTCGGCAAAAGCAGCCAAGGCTGCCAAGGCCGCAAAGCCCACCAAGACAACGGCAAAGACCTCGTCCAAGACCGACGACTTCCGCGCCAAGACTGCGGACGAGTTGGGTGACCAGCTGGTCAAGCTGAAGAAGGAGGCCTTCAACCTTCGCTTCCAGCGTGCCAACGGCCAGCTCGAGAAGACAAATCGCGTGCGTGAAGTCCGCCGGACGATCGCCCGCATCGAAACGGTACTGACGGAGCAGCGCCGCAAGGCCGGCTGAAGGATAGAGGAAGACAGGTATGCCAAAGCGCGTGCTGCAAGGTGTCGTGGTCAGCGACAAGAACACGAAGACGGTGGTGGTGAAGG
>JANYBR010000007.1 GCA_025360685.1 Pseudomonadota bacterium | reverse complement strand
CGATGCGCTCTTGTTCTCGCCCAAGGCCAAATACATCTATGTCGACCGGAATGTCGAGGAACTTGGCGATCCGCCGCATCTCGCCGGGCATGTCGGCCTTCAACTTTGAAAAATGGATCATCATGACGTTGGGAAGGTTTCGCGCTGCCCACCAGGTGCGGATATTTTCCCAGAACGGCCACCAGGGATAACCGTCCCCGGCCAGCCATTGGCGGAAATACTGCAGGATGTCTTCGGTTGGCGGAGCCAAGGCCTCGCCAGGCCCGCGCCTGGGATTGTCGTTGAATGCCGCGAGAGCTTCAGGCGTGAAAGTAAGCTGGTGGTGGTGCATGCTCCACACCACGTCGCGGCCGTCCCGCCCGACATAGATGTATTTGGCCTTGGGCGAGAACAAGAGCGCATCGAGCGGCAGATGGGTCTTGATGAAGCGCCGATGGGTCTGGGCCTTCACCCCGTTCATCATGTCTTCGAGCGGCATGACGACCAAGTCGAGCCAGGGCGACATCTGGGAGACCGGCAGGTCTTCCTGGCCGTTGAAAATCAATTGGCTGAGGATCTGCTGCATCCAGGTCGTGCCGGATTTCGCCCAGGTGCCGACGATGATGTCATCGTTGCGAAATTCGAAATCGTTCCACACGCGAGAGTCGAAGAAGAGATCATGGATCTCCCGCGTCTTCACTGGCCACGCGACGTTATCGGCTGACATTGATTCCCCCGGAAGCGATGCGCCGAGTCTAGCATCGACGAGCGGCACGCTGAAAGCGGGGTCATTCGGGACTAAGTCGGGTCGCTAGCTCGCCGCGCGCATGCGCTGGCGGGCGCGTTCCTTGGGCAGGATGACCGTCACGCGCGTACCTTCGTTCGGCACGCTGTTGAGCATGACGCGGCCGCCATGGGCCTCGGCAAGACCGCGCACGATCGGCAGTCCCAGACCGGTGCCCTGGTCGGTCAGCACGGCGTCGTGACGACCCTGTCCGAAACTCTCGAAGACTTTCTCATGGTCCTCGGGCGCGATGCCCACGCCGGTGTCGTCGACGCCGAAGGCCAGCGCGCCGTCGTCGAGCACGTTCGCGAACGCGGTGACGTGGCCGGCGGGCGGGGTGAACTTGATCGCGTTCGAGGTCAGGTTGACGAGGATTTGGCGAAGCGCGCGCTCGTCGCCGAACACATTGGGAAAGATCGGGTCGATGTTGACCGACAGGATGATGCCGCTGGACTGTGCCTTGGGGCCGATCATCTTGATGAGATCGTCCATGAGACGCTGCAGGTCGACCTCGGATTCGCGCAAATCGATGCGGCCGGCCTCGATCTTGGCGAGATCGAGTATGTCGTTGATCAGGGACAGCAGGTGCTGGCCCGAACCGTGAATATGGCCGGCATATTCGGAGTACTGGTCGGAAACCGACGGACCCATCGCCTTGGTCTGGATGATTTCGGAGAATCCCAAAATGGCGTTCAACGGCGTGCGCAGCTCGTGGCTCATGTTGGCGAGGAACGCCGACTTGGCACGGCTGGCGGTCTCGGCGCGTTCGCGCGCCACGTCGGACTCGTCCTTGGCGGTCTTGAGATTGTCGATCAGGCCGCCGCGCTCCTGCTCCAGGCGGATCATATGCTCGCGCGTGCGGTAGTTGCTCATCAGCAGCGTGCGCATCAGCAGCCAGTAGGCGACGCAAAGTCCGGCGAGTGTCACGTTGCCATGGTCGCCCTCCATCAGCGGCATGGCGGTCAGCGTCACCAGATAGATCGGCATGGCGACTACGCCCGTCGCCAGGTGAAACGCTCCCATCGAGCTCCAGCCGGAGACCGTGCAGGCCACGATCAATATGAGCAGGGCGTGGTTGTCGGCAGAACCGGGTGCCCACAGGATGAAACCGGCCGAGCACCAGATCGCCCCCTGGATCAAAGTCAGTCCGGGGTAGGCGCGGGCACGGCGCCGGATGTCGGCTGGCGAATGGTCGGACCTCTTGAGAAGGCTTCGGTAGTAAACATCGCATGCGATGCACGTCGCACTCATGGCCAAGGGCCAGACAACCAAACGCCATTCCGGGACCCATGCTGCGTTGGCAATTGCAACCAGGATCGCCGCCAGAGGCAGCAGGAATGCGTTCGTCCAGGTCGCATTCCGCGCCAGAGTCAGCTGTTCGTCGACGAGGCGCAGGTCCGCCGCGCTTCTGGGAACGAGCGAGCGCACGATGTCGTCGCGAAACTGCACAACAATCGTGCAGGCCCGGTCGATCAAGTCGGCGATGGTCACAGAATCTCGCTCCGGCGCGCTGCCTGCTTTCACCGCATAGTGAAGCGCCACCTGTTAATGGAGCTTTTCGCTTTGAAGCGGGAAGGATGGTAAATTGCCGTTTACGCAATCCGGTGAGGAAAACATGTCCGCGCTTCTGTTCGAAAAGAACGGTCCGATCGTCACCCTGACGATCAACCGGCCCGAGAGCCGCAACCCTCTGGGCGAAGAGGGTGACGGCGATCTGTTCGCGCAAGCCTGCCTCCGGATCAATTCGGATCGCGAGGTACGTTGTGCGATATTGACCGGCGCCGGGACTGCCTTTTCGGCCGGCGGCAACGTCAAGGCAATGCGCGAACGCAGCGGTTCCTTCGCCGGTGCCGGCGTGCACATCCGCGAGCGCTACCGCACCGGCATCCATCGCATTGTGCGCAGCGTTTGGGGCTTGGAAGTGCCGCTGATAGCCGCTGTAAACGGACCGGCGATCGGGCTCGGCAACGATGTCGCATGCCTCGCCGACATGCGAATCGCCGCCGATACTGCGATCTTCGGCGCGACGTTCCTGAAGATCGGACTGGTTCCCGGCGACGGCGGCTCCTGGATTCTGCCGCGCACGATCGGTCACGCGCGCGCAGCCGAACTGTTCTTCACCGGCGATACGATCGATGCGCAGACGGCGCTTTCATGGGGCCTTGTGAGTCGCGTCGTGCCGGCTGCCAGTTTGATGGATGAAGCGCGCGCGCTGGCGGCAAAGATCGTGCGCCAGCCCCCCGATGTTCTGCGCATGACCAAACGCATGATGCGTGAAGGCCAGAATGTCAGCTTCGACATCATCATGGAGATGTCGGCGGCATACCAGGCGCTTGCGCATCTGACCGAGGACCACAAGGAAGCCGTCGAGGCGTTCTTCGAAAAACGTCCGGCCAACTACAAGGGACAATAGGCGCTCAAAACGAGCTGCGCCGACATCAGGACGCGGCCTGTATCGCTTCTGCGCTTCGCACGCGCAGAGCGGGAAGATGAACCGACACGGTCGTGCCCTCGCCGACCTGGCTCTCGAGCACGATGCGTCCGCCATGCGCCTCGACCAGGCCCTTTACGATCGGCAGGCCAAGGCCGGTGCCCTTGTCGGCGGTCACCACGTCGTGGCGGCCCTGACCAAAATTCTGGAATACTCGCGGCTGGTCTTCGTCGGAAATGCCCACCCCGGTATCGGCAATGCCGAAGCACAGACCGCCGTCGGCGGTACGGTGTGCGAACGCGGTCACTTTTCCGCCACGCGGCGTGAATTTGATCGCGTTCGACAGCAGGTTGAGCAGGATCTGCTTCAGCGCGCGCTCGTCGCAGTAAGTACGGGGCAAGCCCGGTTCGATGTTCGTGCCGAGTTCGCAGCCGGCGGACCCGACGCGCGGCCGCACCATCGTGCAGGCCGCCATGATCGCCACGCCGAGGTCGACTTCGGACTCCTGCAGAGTCCAGCCGCCGGCCTCGATCTTGGCGAGGTCGAGAATGTCGTTGATCAGGGTGAGAAGGTGATGCCCGGAGCCGTGGATCAGTTCGGCATACTCGTAGTGCTTCTCCGTCTTCGCGGCGAACACACGTGACATGATCATTTCAGAGAATCCCAAAATCGCGTTCAGCGGCGTGCGCAACTCGTGGCTCATGTTGGCCAGGAACTGCGATTTCGCGCGGCTGGCCGCTTCGGCCTGTTCGCGCGCGATGTCCGAAACTATTTTCGAACGCGCCAGTTCCTCGATCAGGTCGCTCTTGTCGTTGCGCAGCAGGAGCATGTTGCGCGCCGTCAGATAGATTTGACGCGACATGTAGGCCATGTAAGCAACGTAGACGAGTGCCATGGCCGAGATGCCGTTATACAACGCGCCGCCCGCTTGCAAAGGCGTGAGGATGAGAACAGCGCCATAGCTTGTGTAGGAGACGGCCAGCATGTGCTTGCTGGCCCCGACGAGCGCACCATTTCCGGCGACTGTGCAGGCCAGCAGCATGATCAGGATCATATGATTCAAGTCGTTGGCCGGAACCCACAACAGCCAGCCCATCGAGGCCCAGCAGAATGTGAAAACGATATAGGCGCTGCCCGACAGCCAAACGCGCCTTTTGAAGTCGTCGACACCAGCACTGCTGTCCCCGAAGCGATGACAAATCACGCCAAGCGGAATGCCGGTCAATGTCACGCTCGCGAACCAGACGATCAGTTTGGCCGGCTCGATCCATTGGCGAAACATCAGGCAGATGATCGCGGCGAGGACGGGCATCAGCCATACATTCGGCCGCAGGTTGCGCAACGCCAGCCCGAGTTGGTCGAGCGCCAGCTTCCGGTCGCGCGCCGAGACGCCCGATCTATCCGCAAGCGCCGGTGTTTCTGCAAGCATCGCGATCCCCGGCGGCACACACGCCGCCGCCGACACTGTGCAACTGGGTGGGTTAAATCGGGCTAAAGAAGCTTTGCGAACCGGTAACCGACCGTTTACGTTTGGGACTGGCAAAAACGGAGGAAAACATGGCGATTGGCATAGTGGCGACGATGAAGATCAAGCCGGGTACCAACGAGGCGTTTGAAGCGGCGGCTAAGGAATTGATGGCCGTGGTGCGCGCCGTCGAGCCGGGCAATAAGGTCTACCAATTCTGCAAATCGCGGACCGATCCGACGACCTATGTCGTCCTGGAACTCTATGCCGATCAAGCCGCGCTCGAGGTGCACGGCAAGTCGGATCAGTTCCGTGCCGCCGGCGCCAAGATGGGCCCGTCCATGGCCGGCCGGCCGGACGTTCAGATTGTCGACGCGATCTAGACTCTCACGAACGGAATGAGCATTGCGGTCTTGCGCGCGTAGTCGTCATAAAACTGCGCGCCCAATTCCGCGCGCAGGATGCGTTCCTCGAGACGGGCTTTCAGCCAGTAGCCGAGCACGATCATCGCCGTACCGAGCAGGGCGTAGCCGGAGCCTTTTTCGGCCATCGTTGCGACTGAGGCGAGGATGATGCCGGTGTAGATCGGATGGCGGACGATCGCGTACGGTCCGGTGTTGACGACGTGATGGCCTTCCTTGCGCGTGACGCGTCCTGACCACAGGCGCCCAAGATGGAGTCGCGCCCACCAGCAGAACAGAAAACCGCTCACCGCAAGCCCCACCATGATCCAGCCGACATTGGGCGGCAGCGCCCAATAGCGCTGAGCAAGCGGATTGGCATCTACAACACCACGGCGAAAGTCGTCGGATGTTTCGCTGAATGCGCCGAGCAGAACTGCGAAACCGCCATATTCAAGGATGCGGTACGGCCACTCACGCAGACCGCCAGGTCGCCGGAGCGTCCGATTTGCCCACAAGGCAGCGGCAATCCAGGTGACGAGCCAGATGTCCCAGGGAAGGTAAATCGCGTCTTCTGGCCACATGGCCACCCCCTTGCTCGTTCTTCCTCAAACGTGGGTAAGGCGCAAGACGATTGCAAGGGCATTCAGAAGGCGAGCGCCTTGGCCTGTTTCACCAGCGGCAGCTTTCGGATTTGTCCGAGCACGCTCTCGCTGATTGGTCCATCGATCTCGACCAGTGCGATGGAGTCCAGACCCGGGCCGCTGCGGCCGAGATTGAAGTTGGCGATGTTGACCTTCGCTTCGCCGAGCAAGGTGCCGAGCTTGCCGATGAAGCCCGGCTTGTCCTCGTTGGTGACGTAGAGCATGTGCGGCGCGAATTCTGAGTCCAGGTCGATGTTTTTGATCTGGATGATGCGCGGCCTGCCATTGGAAAAGACCGTCCCGGCTACGCTGCGCCTCAGGCCTTCGGCCGTCACGGTGATCTGCATATAGCCTTCATAGACGCCCTGTTGGTCGCGACGCGTTTCGCTCACCTTGATGCCGCGTTCCTTGGCGACGATCGGCGCATTGACCATGTTGACGTCCGCGAGCGCCGGCTTGAGCAATCCGGCGAGTGCGGCTTGTGTCAGTGCACGCGTGTTCAAGGTTGCAGCGGTGCCTTCGTAGAGAATCTCAACAGCCGTCAGGCTCGTGTCCGTCAACTGTCCGGCGAACGCGCCGAGCTTTTGCGCCAAGTCGATCCAGGGGCGCACTTTCTGTGCCTCGGAGGCGCTGATCGACGGCATGTTGAGGGCATTGGTGATGGCGCCGGTCAGAAGATAGTCGGATATTTGTTCGGCGACCTGCAGCGCGACGTTTTCCTGTGCTTCGGATGTCGAGGCGCCGAGATGGGGAGTCGCGACAACTTTCTCGTTGCCGAACAGGACATTTTCCTTGGCGGGTTCTTCCGCGAACACATCCAGGGCCGCGCCGGCGATATGACCCGAATCGAGCGCCTCCTTGAGCGCCTTCTCGTCGATCAATCCGCCACGCGCGCAATTGATGATGCGTGCGCCCTTCTTCATCTTGTTGATGGCATCGGCTGAGATGATGTTCTTGGTCTCCGCCGTCATCGGCACGTGAAGCGTGATGAAATCGGCGCGGGCGAGCAGGTCGTTGAGTTCAACCTTTTCGACGCCAAGGTCGCCAGCCCGCTCCGCCGACAGATAAGGATCGTAGGCGATGACGCGCATCTTCAGGCCCTTGGCGCGGTCGGCGACGATCGAGCCGATATTACCGGCGCCGATCAGGCCCAGCACTTTGCCGGTGATCTCCACGCCCATGAAACGGTTCTTTTCCCATTTGCCGGCCTGCGTCGACGCATTGGCGGCCGGAAGCTCGCGCGCCAACGCCAGCATGAGCGAGATCGCGTGTTCGGCCGTCGTGATGGAATTGCCGAACGGCGTGTTCATGACGATCACGCCCGCTGCGGTGGCGGCCGGGATATCGACGTTGTCGACGCCGATACCGGCGCGGCCAACGACTTTGAGATTCTTCGCGGCCTTGATGACGTCGGCCGTGATCTTGGTCGCCGAGCGGATCGCGATGCCGTCATACTGAGCGACGATCTTGAGCAGTTCTTCCTTGGAGAGGCCGGTCTTTACGTCGGCTTCGACGCCGCGCTCTTTGAAGATGGCGACCGCAGCCAGCGAAAGCTTGTCGGCGATAAGAACCTTGGGCATGACAAATGCTCCGGATAGTTCCTCCCCGGGTTACGGGGGAGTTGCCGCAGAGGGCGGGGGAGAGGGATCAGCTTTTCTTCACCTGCGCCCAGGCCCAGTCGAGCCATGGCGTCAGCGCTTCGAGATCGGATTTGTCGACCGTCGCGCCGCACCAGATGCGAAGGCCCGGCGGTGCGGCGCGGTAAGCGGCCACGTCATAGGCGACGCCTTCTTTCTCCAGCAAGGACGCGATCTGCTTGGCTGCGTCGGCCTGTGCGTCTTCGCCAAGCGCCTTGAACCAGGGATCGACGATCTTGAGGCAGACCGAAGTGTTGGAGCGCGACCCCTGTTCGTTGGCAAGGAAATCCGCCCAGCCGCATTCGCGCACCCAGCGGTCTAGCACGCCGAGATTGGCCTGCGAGCGCGCGATCAACGCTTTCAGCCCGCCGATGCCTTCGGCCCAGGTCAGCGCATCGAGATAATCTTCGAGCGCCAGCATCGATGGCGTGTTGATGGTCTCGCCTTCGAAGATGCCATCGACGATCTTGCCGCCCTTGGTCATGCGGAAGATCTTCGGCATCGGCCAGGGCGGCGTGTAGCTTTCCAGTCGCGCCACGGCGCGCGGCGAAAGAACGAGCATGCCGTGCGCCGCCTCGCCGCCGAGCACTTTCTGCCAGGAGAAGGTGACAACATCGAGTTTGTCCCATGGCAGGTCCATCGCGAAGGCGGCCGATGTCGCGTCGCAGATCGTCAGGCCCGCGCGGTCCTTTGAAATCCAGTCGGCATCGGGAACCCGCACGCCACTCGTGGTGCCGTTCCACAGAAAAACGATGTCGTGGGTGGGATCGGCCATGGTGAGATCGGGCAGGGCACCATAGTCCGCCTTCAGAATACGGCTGTCCTTGATCTTGAGCTGCTTGATCGTGTCGGTGACCCAATCCTCGCCGAAGCTTTCCCAGGCGAAGCAATCGACGGGCCGCGGGCCAAGCAGGGACCACAGCGCCATTTCCACCGCGCCCGTGTCGGAAGCAGGCACGATGCCGATGCGATGATCTGCAGGAATGCCGAGCAGCGCCCGAGTGCGGTCGATAGCGTCCTTGAGCTTGGCTTTGCCCGGCTTGGAGCGATGCGAGCGCCCCAGCAATGCGCCATTCAGCGCTTCGGGTGTCCATCCCGGCCGTTTGGCGCAGGGTCCGGACGAAAAAAAAGGCCGTGCGGGTCGCACGGCCGGTAAAATTCCGGTCATGTTCATTCCTTTCAGAATGATCGCACCTCGTTGGGGAGGCGTGGCCCGCGTCCTATGTAGTGACTCGCCAGTTCCTCGTCAATTCCGTACGCTCACGGTGCGCCAGTTTTGGGGAAATTTCATGCGTAATCGATTGCTTAGCTGCTTTGCAGTGGCCGCAACGCTCTGGGTTCCTGTCGCGTCGCAGGCGGCAACGAAGATCGACGATCCGGTCAAGTTCGTGAAGATGGAATACGCCACGGTCGTGGGAAAGACGCCGGAGCCGAGCGACATCTACTCGCCTCGTCTGGACGCGTTGTTCGCTCTCGACACCAAGGAGGCGCATGGCGAAGTCGGCCGCATCGATTTCGATTTCTGGATGAACGGTCAGGACGGCACGATCGGTGGCGTCACGATCTCGAAGATCGACGTCGAAAATGGCAAGGGCCGCGAGATCGTCGTCGCCAAGTTCAAGAACGAGAAAACGCCGAATGAGGTCCATTTCTACTTCGAAAAGACAGTCAAAGGCTGGAAACTCGACGATGTCCGTTCGATGCTGGGCGATCCTTGGGTGCTTTCGCTGGTCCTCAAATATGGCTGGGACGGCAGGCCCTGAGCCGGGTTGATCGACGTCAAGCACAGGGAACCATCCAGCGGTCATCCTAGTTTCCACCAAGCCAGCCGAGGCGGGAGACGGACATGACGCGCGCAAAGGCCGAAGAGGTTGAAGTTCCGACGCTGATCACGCCGACAGACAAGATCGCGTTCATCATCGTCAAGGCGCGCGAGTTCGACGCGAAGGAGGCAGACAGTGATCCCGATTCCGGCTCGAACCCCACTGACGATGGCGGCGCCGATGTGTTGGAGGACAAGCAGGGTGACCAGGCGCGGCGCGAGCTGATCACGGCGATCAACGATTTGAACGAAGACGAGCAAATGGAGCTTGTGGCGCTCGCCTGGCTGGGACGCGGCACATATGACATTTCAGAGTGGAAGGATGCGCTCAACACGGCGCGCGGCGAGCACAACAAGCGCACGGCGCGGTACTTGTTGTCTTTACCGTTGCTCGGCGACTATCTCGAGGAAGGCCTCGACGCGTTCGGCGAAGGCATCTCCGACGAAAACGAGACGAATTAGACTTCGATCTCTCCGGTCATGTAGAGCGCGCAGGGTCCGGATAAGATCGTGCGCTCGCCGGCGTCCGTGCAGATGAGATCGCCGCCGCGCGGACTGACCTGTCTGGCCTTCATGGTCTTCTTGCCGAGACGCCTGGACCAGTAGGGCGTCAAGGCGCAATGCGCCGAGCCGGTGACCGGATCTTCGGGCACGCCTTTGTCGGGGGCGAAGAAGCGCGAGACGAAATCATAGTCTTCGTCGCCGGGCGCCGTGGCGATCAGGCCCCAGACATCGTGCAGGCGCAGAATGCGCGCTATTTCGCCCGGACCGTTCAGCTTGCGAACATCGCTCGCCTTGTTCCAGACCGCCAGGATGTAACGGCCTTTGAGCGTCAGCACGGGAGGCCGGGCTTCGAGTGCCTCGCCGAGTTGCTTGGCAAGCCCGGGAACGACGAAGTCGGAGACGCCCTCCGACGGCATGGACATGACGTGATATCCGTCGGCACCACGTTCGACCGTCAAAATGCCGGACTTCGTCTTGAACGCGACCTGGTTGAGAGCCGGGTCGAGGAATTCGAAAACCGTCCAGGCGCTGGCCAGGGTGGCGTGGCCGCACAATTCGACTTCGGACGCGGGCGTGAACCAGCGCAGATCGTAGTGCCCCTTTTGGGTGCGCACGAGGAATGCGGTTTCGGGCAGGTTGTTCTCGTTGGCGATTTTCGCCATCAGCTCCGCATCGAGCCAGGATTCGAGCGGTACGATCGCCGCGGGATTGCCCTCAAGCGGCTTGGCCGCAAACGCATCCACCTGCCAGAGCTTGAGCTTCATTGTCTGCCAACCTTAAGAGCAGCCCAACGTTAGGGTAAACCGGTCCGCCGCCAAAACACACAAAGTTGCATACCGGATAGTGCGTGTGGTGTGCCTCGTTGAACCACGTCAGCGGGAAGGCTAGCGTCGTTGCCGGCCTTGGGGCGAATGAGAACGATGCCCAATTTCGCACGCTCCGGCGTTCTGCTGCTGGCGACACTCATCGCTTTAGCCGGTGCGCCGGCGGCGCAGGCCGACGAAGCACAGGACCGGGCAGCGGCTCTAGTCGGCACGATCGACTGGGTCCGTCAGACCGGCGAAGACAAAATCGTGCCGCCTGATGCGTGCGGCCAATTCCTGATCCTGTGCGGTCCGGACGGCGCCTCGTTCAAGTTGAAATCGGCCAACAGCCCGGGCGGGATCGCACGCAGCTTCATGTGGATCGGCGGCCGGACGGCTTTGCTCACGCAGACAAAAAAGCGGGCGATTTATCTCGTGCTCGACCCCGAAGGAGAGGTCATACGCATCGCCGTCGTGAGCCTGGCCGACGGCAAGGAACGTACGATGCGCAACGACGATCCGAAGTTCAC
Organism: Pseudomonadota bacterium; assembly: GCA_025360685.1. Taxonomy (GTDB): domain Bacteria; phylum Pseudomonadota; class Alphaproteobacteria; order Micropepsales; family Micropepsaceae; genus Rhizomicrobium. The sequence goes on along the minus strand of JANYBR010000007.1, from coordinate 366 downwards.
CAAGCTGCTCGAGCTGGAAATAAAGTTCTGGCAGAGTAAGGCGCCGATCAATCAGTGAATCGATTTGATCGCGTACGATCTAGAGCCGACCCATCAGGAGCAACACAACGACCACTACCAGAATGGTGCCGATGATGCCCATGCCGCCATGGCCGTAGCCATAGCCGTAGCCGCCGAACCGGCCGCTAAAGCCGCCCAGCAGGAATATGATGAGTAGGATAATGAGTATGAGGCCTATGGACATGATCAAATCTCCGTTGAACAAACCGCGGTTGAAGCTCTCTTGAAATTGCTGTTTCGAGCACTCTGCTGGTTGTGCTGGCGGTGGTCGTCTGCACAGGTGAGCGACACGGTGACGACCGGGGC
>JANYBR010000529.1 GCA_025360685.1 Pseudomonadota bacterium | reverse complement strand
TGTCGTTTCATCGGGAAAAGTCAGGCTATTACGGGCAATTATCCTTGCTGCATAACGGCTGAGCAAAGTTAGCGAAAATTAGTGGCGGTGTCCGCAGACGCAGTCCGAGACACCTCACACGCGAACAGCGGGATTTCCGCTGATAACCCCCGAAATACAGCGGAATTCACACAAAAAGCAATGAACGCGAGGACATTCGAACTCGAATCCGCTGCTGCGGCAAGGATTTAGAGTTCAATTCCGCTGATTACAGAACAGCGGAATTGGAGCGAGCAACAGCGGAATATTTCGGCGGATCAGCGCAAGTTATCTGAGCCGGTTTGCGACCACGATTAGAACGATCCCCGGCCCCCCGGGGCCGGGGAGTTCACCCCACTGGCAAGCGCGGTCTGAGTCACGCCCGATCGTCAACGAGCCTGAGCGCATTTGTAAGAGTCTCGCTCAGCGCAACTAACTTCGCTGCAGTGATCGCCTTCTTTCGTCCCGCCACATTCACCAAGGCGTGGAACACGACGTCCGAGTGCCGCAGCAGCTCCAAGAGGTGTTCGCCGGCAGGTCCGTTCGACCCGGCAAACCAATTCTTGACCGTGCGCTCACTGGCGCCCGTCCAACGCATCACAGTCTTTGTGGCGTTGCGTGCTCCGCTGAACTCCTCCCTCAGCGCCTTTGCGATCGTCGCCGCATAGATAGCGTGACGATCGGCACCTTCGCCAGGGTCCGGCAAAACTTTGCCCGTTTTTGGAAAAACTTTGCCCTTATTCGGAAACATGTTGCCGCCGCTCTGCCGCTAGAGTGTTTGGTGGAGTAGCGGAGGCGGGGATGGGACTCCGGCTGCCTCGCGATAGTGCGGTTTAGCGCGTCTAGAGGCGCGCGAGCGTTTTGGGGACGCGCGATTGGCTGAGGAAGACCACAGCGGCGCCACAGGCGGCGAGCGGGCGTCAGATCCGATGATGCGCGCCGCCGAATATGTGCGGATGTCGACCGATCATCAAAGATACTCCACCGAGAACCAAGCGGATGCGATCCGCGCGTATGCCGTTCGGCGAAATCTTCAAATCGTCAAAACCTATGCCGATCAAGGAAAGAGCGGGCTTAGAATTGATGGTCGCGACGCACTCAAACGGCTGATCGACGACGTCCAACATAGCCGCGCCGATTTCGAGACGATCCTGGTCTACGACGTCAGCCGGTGGGGCCGGTTTCAGGATGCTGACGAGAGCGCCTACTACGAATACATCTGCAAGCGCGCCGGCATCGCAGTCCAATATTGCGCCGAGCAATTTGAAAACGATGGCAGTCCGGTGTCGACGATCGTCAAGGGCGTCAAGCGCGCCATGGCGGGAGAGTATAGCCGTGAACTTTCGGCGAAGGTGTTCACGGGACAATGCCGTCTCATTGAACTCGGATACCGACAAGGCGGACCGCCCGGCTATGGGCTCCGTCGATCCTTGGTCGATCAAACCGGTGCCACGAAGGGCGAACTGGCACGAGGCGAACACAAGAGCATTCAGACTGATCGCATTATCCTCGTGCCCGGGCCGGCTGAAGAGGTCGAGAATGTGCGCCGGATCTACCGCGCGTTTGTCGAGGACGGCTCAAGCGAGCGCGAGATCGCAATCTCCCTAAATGATCGCGGTGTATTGACCGACCTCGGACGCGCGTGGACGCGCGGCACAGTCCATCAGGTGCTGATCAACGAAAAATATGTCGGCAACAATGTTTGGAATCGCCATTCTTTCAAATTGAAGAAGGTGCGGGTAACCAATCGACGGGATATGTGGGTTCGAGCCGAGGGCGCGTTCGAACCGATCGTCGAGCGTCTCCTATTCGATGCCGCGCAGGTCATCATTCGAGATCGGTCGCACAGGCTCTCCGATGATCAGATGCTGGAAGGTCTCAAACGGCTGTTTCTGGAACGAGGCTATCTTTCCGGTCTCATTATCAACGAGGTAAACGACCTTCCTTCCAGCAGTGCTTACCAGGGACGCTTCGGGAGCCTCATCAGAGCTTACCAGCTCATCGGTTTCGAGCCGCTCCGTGACTTTCGTTATATCGAGATCAATCGCGCACTGCGGGCTCGGCATCCGGCAGCTGTTGCGGAAACGATCGCAGGGATCGAGAGCGCAGGCGGGGACGTGTCGCAAAATCCCGCAACCGACCTCCTGACGATCAACGGCGAATTCACCGCGTCAATCGTCATCGTTCGTTGCCGCCAAACTCCGGCTGGCTCCTTGCGCTGGCACGTTCGCCTAGACACGGGGCTGAAACCCGACATCACCGTCGCCGTACGCATGAACAACGCCAACCATGCTCCTCTCGACTTTTATCTGCTGCGAATACCTTCTCCGGCGCGAGAACGTCATCGCACTCGGCAACAGCGGCACCGGCAAAACGCATGCCGCTCTCGCGTTGGGGCTGGCCGCGTGC
>JANYBR010000500.1 GCA_025360685.1 Pseudomonadota bacterium | reverse complement strand
TGGAACGCGTCACGTTCGGCGAGCTGCCGGGCTGGAGCCAGGGCGATCCGGGCGCTGCGCTCGCGGCCTTTCGCCGCTCCTGCGCCGCCCTCCAGTCGCAGCCGCCGGCGACACAATTGGGCAGTTACGCCGGACGCGTCGCGGATTGGCGCGGCGCCTGCGCGGCCGCGCAATCGGTAACCGCGAATGGCGCTCGCGAATTTTTCGAAACTCGCTTTGCGCCGTTCGCGGTGGCTGGCGAGGCTTTCTTCACCGGCTATTACGAGCCGTTGCTGCATGGCAGCCGCACGCGACACGATGTGTACCAGACGCCTGTCTACGCCTTGCCTGGTGATCTCGTCAGCGTCGATCTGGGCGTGTTCCGTCCCGAGATGAAAGGCGAACACATTGCCGGGCGCCTCGCTGGCCAGCATCTGTTGCCCTATGCGACGCGCGCCGACATCGACGCCAAGCCGCCTGGCGCGGCTGTGCTGTTCTATGGCGACGACCCGGTTGCGGTTTTCTTCCTGCATATCCAGGGCTCCGGCCGCGTCGTGCTCGACGACGGCTCGATCATTCGCGTGGCCTATGCCGGCCAGAACGGACAGCCCTACACACCGATCGGCCGCACCTTGATCCGCAGCGGCGCGCTCAGCCGCGAGACTGTTTCCATGCAGACCATCCGCGCCTGGCTGAAGGCCAATCCGTCCGCCGCGCAAAAGGTCATGGAGAGCGATGAATCCTATGTCTTCTTCAGGGAAGCCGCAGTCGGCGATGCCATGCTCGGAAGCGCGGGCGCGCAAGACGCGGCACTGACGCCGCACGCCAGCATCGCCGTCGATCTGCGCTACCATCCGCTCGGTGTGCCGTTCTTCGTTGCCACGATGCGGCCCGACGGAAAGCCGCTGCAAGGTCTCTTCATTGCACAGGACACGGGTGGCGCCATTCGCGGTCCGGCACGCGCCGACATCTATTTCGGTTTTGGCGCGGAGGCCGAGGAGTTGGCCGGCGCAATGAAAGCGTCCGGACGGCTCTATGTCTTGCTCCCCACAGCGGTGGCGGCGAAACTGGCGCCATGAGCCGGCGCAAGACCACCGACGAGGAGCGAATGCTCTTTCGCGAGACGATCGCCGAAGCCCGTCCGCTGGCGCCAGCCGCGCATTGCGATTTGTCATCGCGCGCCAGGCGCAAGTCCAGCGCAGCCCCCGGCGTGAGCGGTCTCGATGGCCGCACCGATGAAAGGCTGCGGCGCGGCCTGCTCGAGCCGGACGCGCGGCTCGACCTGCATGGTTTCACCGAGCGCGACGCCCACAATGCGCTGCTGCTCTTTCTGCGCACGGCGCAGGTTCGGCGCCACAAGCTCGTGCTCGTAGTCACCGGCAAGGGTGCACGGGTTGCACCGGATGCCCCGTTCGACATGGAACTGAATTATCGCTCGCGAGGAATTCTCAAAGCTGTCGTGCCGCGCTGGCTGCACGAGTCCGTTTTCGCCGGAATGGTGGCCGGCACGCGTGCCGCGCACAGCAAACATGGCGGCGAGGGCGCGCTGTACGTGTATTTGCGGAAGGGTGGATAGGGGCTGGTTGGACTGAATCGATTCAACCTCGGTGTCATGGCCCGCCCCCACACTGTCGTTAGGGGCAGTGCGGGCCACCCAGTTGGGGAAGTGCTCTTCGTCGAACGATTGGTCTGAGACCTGGCTGGCGAACTCACAACTCGGCGTCACCTGGGCGGCCCGCACTGCCCCTAACGACAGTGTGGGGGCGGGCCGTGACAATTGAAGCAACCAAATCGAAGCGATCAAGCCGGCCTCAAATCAACCCCGCCTTCGTGGCCAAGGCTCTGAGCGAGGTTTCAGGCCGCGCGCCGTAATGCGAGATCACTTCGGCGGCGCACAGAACGGCAAGCTTGCCGCAATGGGCAAGACCGCGGCCATGGGTCAGGGCATAGAGGAAGCCGGCGGCGAACTGGTCGCCCGCGCCCGTGGTGTCGACCACGCGCTCCAGCGGCCAGGCGTCGACGATATGCACTTCGTCGCCTTGCGCGATCACGCAGCCTTTTTCCGAGCGGGTGAGGGCTGCGATGCCGTGCCAGGATGTGCGCGCCGCCTGCAGCACCGTGTCGAAGGTCTCCACTTCGAACAGCGCCTTGGCCTCGTCCTCATTGGCGAAGATGATGTCGAGATCGCCGAGAATCTCCCGGAACTCGCTGCGATAGCGTCCGACCACGAAGGGATCCGACAGGGTGAACGCCACCTTGGTTCCGGCCCGCCGTGCAGCCTTGATCGCCTTGAGACACGCTTCCTTCGCCTTGGGCGCTTCCCACAGATAGCCTTCGACGTAGAGCACCGCCGCCGAGGCGATCTCCTTCTCGTCGACATCGTGCGTCGAAAGCTCGCGCGACGCGCCCAGATAGGTGTTCATGCTGCGCTCGCCGTCCGGCGTCACGGCGATCAGGCACATGGCGGTGGATGGTCCAGCGCTCGCGGGCTTGGTTGAATAATTTACGCCGAGATTCTTCAAGCTGGCGGCAAATACCTGGCCAAGCCTGTCCTGTTTGACCTTGCCTTCGAACACGCCGCGTCCGCCGAGCGAGGCAAGACCGGCCATGGTGTTGGCGACCGAGCCGCCGGCGATCTCGCGCGGATTTCCCAGCGCGGAGTGCAGCTGCTCGGCGCGATACTCGTCGATCAGGGTCATCACGCCCTTCGCGACATTGTGCGTCAGCAGGAATTGGTCGTCGACAGGCGCAAGCACGTCGACGATTGCACTGCCCAGCCCGACCACGTCATAGCTGTGTGCCATTAAATGTCCCCGCTCTTTCACCTATAAGAGAGCCTGAGTTAGAGGACCGATCCGATGTTCGCAAGCGCCGGCAAGGCGGTGGCCATGCTGTTCGACCGCGATTTCATCGCCATGGTTCTTTGGTCGCTGGTGTTCACCGCCGTCCTGTTCGTGCTTCTGTTCATCGGTGTCGAATACTGGCTGGCGCATTTGCCGCCGCTGGGCGCGCCATGGGTGAACCGGTTCCTGGAACTGGCGACTCCGGTCCTGTTGATCCTGGCGGTGTTTTTTCTCGGCGCTCCGGTGGCGGCGATCTTCGGCTCGATCTTTCTCGACCGCATCGCGGCCAAGGTGGATGCGCATTTCTATCCCAATGACCCAAGAGCGCCAGGCACGCCGCTCGTGACTGGTATCGGCGAGGCCGTCCGGCTGATCGGCTTGGCCCTGCTCATCAACGTGGCGCTGTTGCCGGTCGATGTCGGCGTACCCGGCGTCGCCGAAATCGCTACCGTCATCGCCAATGGTTGGCTGCTGGGGCGCGAGTTTTTCGAGCTGGCGTCTTTGCGCCATCTGTCGCGCCAGAAGAGCGATGCCTTGCGGCGGCGGCACAGCGGCAAGATTTTCGCCGCCGGGCTCCTGATCTCGATTCTGACCGTCATTCCGGTTTTCGACCTGATCGCGCCTTTTTTTGGTTCGGCTTTGATGGCACACCTGTTCAAGCGTCTCACCCACGAGGAACGTCCGGCATGAACAGGCTCGCATCCATTCTTTTGCTCTGCGTCGCGGTCGCGGGCTGCGCCACCAGCCACGTCGCGCGGCCGGCACAGGTCCACTTGCCATCGGCGCCGCCGCCGGGCGAGCCTGTGGGCACGACGGGCATGCACGAGGCCGACCTGCGCGCCACATTCGGCACGCCCGCCTTCGTGCGCCATGACGGCACGACTCAGATCTGGCGGTTCGACGGCGCGAACTGCAAGGCGTTCTTCTTTTTGTATTCGCGCGATGGTCAGACTGCGGTCTGGCATGTCGAGACCATGCCGCGCGGCGCTGGCATCGCCGCCGACGAGAACTGTCTCAACGCCTTGCGCGTCCCGCCATCCGCACCGCGACCGGTTTCTTCGGCGCGACTTCCTGTGTCTTATCTTTAAAGCGGCACAGATCGCGCACCACACAGGTCGGGCAGAACGGCTTACGCGCCGTGCAGGTGTAACGCCCGTGCAGGATCAGCCAGTGATGCGCGTGCAGCTTGAAATGCTCGGGGACTTTCTTTTCCAATGCCAGTTCGACCGCCAGCACGTCTTTTCCCGGCGCCAGGTTGGTGCGGTTGCAGACACGGAAAATATGGGTATCCACGGCGATGGTTTTTTCGCCGAACGCGACGTTTAAAACGACGTTGGCCGTTTTGCGTCCGGCACCGGGCAGGGCCTGAAGCTCCTCGCGCGTGCGCGGCACCGTTCCGCGATGCCGTTCAAGCAGCAGCTTGGAGAGCGCAATGACGTTCTTCGCCTTGTTGCGGAACAGACCGATGGTCTTGATGTAATCGGTGAGCTTGGCCTCGCCGAGCGCTGCCATCTTCTGCGGCGTGTCCGCGATCTTAAACAAAGGCTCTGTGGCCTTGTTCACGCTTTTGTCGGTGGCCTGCGCCGATAGGACCACGGCCACGAGCAATGTAAAGGGATTAACCGACTGCAACTCGGTCTGCGGCGCCGGAATCTGCTTTTGCAGCCGTGCAAAGAATTCCGCAATCTCGTCCTTGTTGAATGCGCGCGCCATCGAAATGCCTTCAAATTCGGGCGCAGACTGTTGCGGCGGCCCGTCCGGCGCAAGTAGTCTTCGACCATGACGTCCGCAAACGGCGTGTTCCTCGATGAGGTGCTGCGGCCCAGCCCGCCGCTGAACCCGCGCATTCTCTTTGCCATAATCATGCTGGTCGCATTCGTGAATCTGGCGATCGCGCTCTATTTCGTGATGCGTGGTGCCTGGCCGATCGCGCCGTTCCTTGGAGCCGATGTCGCGCTTCTCGGCTGGGCGTTCCGTGCCAGCCTGACCGCCGCGCGGCGCGAGGAACATGTCACCCTGACGGCATCATTGCTTCGCATCGCGCGCCGGCCGCCCAGGGGCAGGGGCGATGAAGTTCGGTTCAATCCCTATTGGGTGCGGGTGCAGATGGACGAGCCGCCCGATCACTGGAGTGCGCTGACCATCTGGAGCCATGGTCACGGCCTGAAAATCGGCTCGTTTCTCGCCCCGCAGGCCCGCGCCAACTTCGCGCTAACCCTGAAATCGGCGCTAAAACAAGCGCGTGAAACCACCCCGTGAAACGCGCAAGAAACGGGTCGTAAAAGGATCCGGACGGGCCCATCTTCCTGCCATGACCAATGTAATCTCCTTCGACGAAAACGATGCCAACTGGCGCCGCATGGGCCGCGCGATCCGCTTTCTCAGCGCGCGGTATCTCGATCAGCCTTCCCTGGAAGACGCGGCTTCGGCTGTTGGCCTGTCGCCGTTTCATTTCCAGCGGCTGTTCACGCGCTATGTCGGCGTCAGCCCGAAGAACTTCGTTGGCCATCTTACCCTCGGTCACGCCAAGGCCAATCTGGCGGAGGGCAAGAACATTCTGGAGACCTCGCTCGATGCCGGGCTCTCCGGCCCTTCGCGCCTGCACGATCTTTGCCTGAAGATCGAGGCAATGACGCCGGGCGAATATTCAAAAGGCGGCGCCGGGGTCGACATCGACTATGGCTTTCATCCCTGCCCGTTTGGCATTGCACTGGTGATGGCAACGCCTAAGGGCGTGTGCGGCCTGGCATTCGGCGACGAAGGCGAGGAAAAGAAAATTTTCGCCGATGTGCGCGCTCGCTGGCCGAAGGCGAATTATCGCGAAGCGCCGGAACGCACCGCCCATATTGCGCGACAAATCTTTGAGTCGGGGTCGGGCAGTGAATTATCGGTGCACCTGCTGGGCACGCCGTTCCAGGTCAAGGTTTGGGAAGCGCTGCTTGCGATTCCGCAAGGCAAGGTGTCGAGCTATCGCAACATCGCCGGCGAAGTCGGCAATGCGAGCGCGTCGCGCGCCGTCGGCACGGCAGTCGGTCGCAATCCCGTGGCCTGGCTCATCCCCTGCCACCGCGTGCTGGGAAGCGACGGCGCGATGCATGGCTATCACTGGGGCGTCGAGCGCAAACGCGCCATGCTGGCGGTCGAGGCGGCGCGCACCGCTCAGTCGGCGAGGCCGAGCACGTCCGCCATCGCATAGAGGCCGGGTTTTTTGCCCTGTCCCCATTTCGCGGCCGCGACCGCACCGTGCGCGAAGATGCTGCGATCCTCGGCCACGTGGGACAGCACGATGCGTTCGCCGGGGCCGGCCAGAATGACTTCGTGCTCGCCGACGACCGTGCCGCCGCGCAGGCTGGCAAAGCCGATGGCGCCATCGGGCCGCGCGCCGGTGTGTCCGTCGCGCGCGCGCACCGCTTTGTCGCCAAGCGAAATGCCGCGGCTCTCCGCCGCCGCCTGACCGAGCAGCAAGGCCGTGCCGCTCGGTGCATCGACCTTCCTGCGATGATGCATCTCGACGATTTCGATGTCGAAATCCGGCAACGCCCTTGCCGCGCGCCTGACCAGTGCCGCGAGCAGGTTGATGCCCAGACTCATGCTGCCCGATTTTATGATGATGGCGTGACGCGCCGCGGCGCGGATCTTGGCATCGTCGTCGGCCGAACAGCCGGTGGTGCCGATGACATCGACGATGCGCGCCTGGGCGCACAGGCCGGCCAGCTCGACGGATACTTTCGGCGTGGTGAAATCGACCAGCGCCTGCGCCTTGGCGAGCAGGGGCAGCGGGTCGTCGGTCAGCGCGATGCCGAGCGGCTTCAGGCCGGCCAGGGTTCCGGCGTCCTGCCCGAGATCGGCATTGCCCGGCGCTTCGAGCGCACCGCTCACGACGCAGCCCTTCGTCTCCGCGATGATGCGGATCAGGGTTTGTCCCATGCGGCCAGCGGCGCCGGCGACGACGATTCCAATGTCACTCATCGGCGCATCCTAATGGCGATGATCAGCCTGCGATATGGCTCAAATGGTCGACCACATACGCGGCAATGGCTTGGCCGAACCAGGGCACGGTCAGGATCAAGGCCGAGGCGCCGACGCGTACCGCCGTGGTCTGGTCGAACGGCCATTCGGGCGCGGCGGCGATGCGCGCCTCATAGGCCAGCAGGCCCTGCAGCCTGACCGAGGCATCGGTTTCGGCCGCGGCACGCGCCCGCAGCGCATCGATCTCGCGGCGCAAACGCTCCAGTTCGATCGCCTTGGCGGCGCGAATCTTGCGATGCACCTGTTCCATCGTCGCCACGAACACCCAGATGCCCATCGCGGCGCAGGCGACCAGCAGACTCACCGTGAACGGCGTGATCCCGCCGCCGATGAAGATGAGCAGGATCGCCGCGCTGATCGTGAACCAGATCAAGGACGGCCGCGACGCGGAGCGGCCGACCACCGCCAGCCGGTCGATGCGCAGCAGGTCGATGACGAGTTCGTCGTCGATGGTCTGGCGCATGCCGCCGCCGCCGCTACGGGTCAGAGCCACGCCGCGCATGAAGCTCATCAGCAGCAGCGTCGTGGCTGTGGTCATCCAGACCAGCATCGCCGGATAGGCTGTCAGGTTTTGACCGGCGCTCGTGACATAGAAGAACCAACTGACGGCGAGACCGACAGCCAGCCCGATGATATTGGCCGGCGCCAGCCGGATACCCTGCGGCGAAAGTTCCGTCATGCGCGCGGCGCTTTCCCATCCGCCGCGCAGCACTTGCGCATATTGCGCGATGTCCTCGCGGTCCTTGAGCCGTGCATAGCGCTGCATGCCGAGCACGGTGGCCATCATCAGCGAGAACCACAGGCCCAGCCAGAACAGGATTCCGATGCTGAGCTTGCCGGCGGCCAGGCTGACGAAGGGCCGGCCGCAAACCACCCAGGCGACGAGGAACGTTCCGGCGAACAGCACGAAGATGATCAGCGCGGTGGCAAAAGTTCCGAACGGCGAGAGCACGAAAATGCGCTGTTCGAAATAGGCCTTGCGATCAGAGACGGCCAGCGCGCGCGCGAATTCGTCCGGAACCGGTTCGTGCATGGCCGCAGTCTTGCCCGCGGCCAAATACTTGTCGAGGGCGGGAGCGGGTTTTCGAACGGATCGATTTATTCTCGCTGTCATGGCCCGGCGGAGAGCGGGCCATCCAGTTGGGGACACGATTAGCGTCGACGAATTTGGCTCCGGCGTGAACTCTAACTCGCTGTAGTACGGCGGACGTCACCTGGGCGGCCCGCTCTCCGGCGGGCCGTGACAGCTGACGTGATCAATTTCAAACTGAAAGGACCTACGCCTTCGTGTCGACCGTTCCGCCGGGCGCGCCGCCATTGCCGCCCTCCTTGCGCGCCACCGTGACCATGGCGGGGCGGAGCAACCGCTCGCCGATCGTGTATCCGGTCTGGACCACGTTCACGATGGCGCCGCCGGGCTTGCCCTCGCCCGGTACTTCGGCGATGGCCTGGTGCAGGTTGGGATCGAACTTGCCGTCGTTTGTGTCGATCTGTTTGACGCCGTGATTGGCGAGTGCGGCGAGCAATTGCCGGTCGGTGGCTTCGACGCCTTCGATCACGGCCTTGACCTGCGGATCGGCGGCGTCGCGCACGTCGGACGGAAGATGCGCCAGCGCGCGCGCGAAATTGTCGGCGATCGTCAGCATGTCGCGCGCGAACCGCGTCACCGCGTAGAGGCTGGCATCGGTCCGCTCGCGTTCGGCGCGGCGGCGCGTGTTCTCGGTCTCGGCCAACGCGCGCAGCAAGCGGTCCTTCAGCTCGACATTTTCCGCATTCAACGCGGCGATGACATCGGCGGGATGCGGCTGGCTCGGATCGAGCCCTTCCTGTTCGTCTTCTTCGCTCATGACATTTTCCTAGCGCATCAGCCCAATAGCCGGCCAACGACTTTTGCGGTGTGATCGACGATGGGAATGATCCGGCCATAGTTGAGGCGCGTGGGTCCGAGGACTCCGATCACGCCGATCACCTTGCCCTGTGCATCGGCATAGGGCGCGGCCACGATGGACGAGCCGGAGAGACTGAACAGCCGGTTCTCCGAACCGATGAAGATGCGCACGCCGTCGCCCTCCTTGGCCAGCTCGAGCAGCCGGATCAACTCGTTCTTGCGCTCGATGTCCTCGAACAGGCCCCGCACCCGTTCGATGTCGATCTGCGCCTCGACCGTATCGAGCAGGTGCGATGCGCCGCGCACGATCAGCACTTTCTCTTCGCTGTTGCGGGCGCTGGCCGTCGAAGACAAGGTCGCCAGGCCTTCGGCCACGATCTTGGCCGTCAGCTGGTCGAGTTCGGCGCGCTCGCTGTCCAGTTCCTGCAAGACTTCGGCGCGTGCTGCGTCGAGGGTGCGCCCGCGCAGCCGCGCATTGAGATAGTTCGACGCTTCGCCGAGCACGGATGGCGGCAAGCCGATCGGCGTGTCGATGAGGCGGTTCTCGACCTGGCCGTCTTCGCTGACCATGACCACAAGCGCCTTGCCCGGCGCCACGCCGACGAATTCGATATGCTTGAGCGCGGAATCCTGCTTCGACGACACGACGAGACCGGCGCAGTTGGACAGGCCGGACAACAAACTCGTCGCCTGGGTCAGCACGTCCTCGACGGCGCGGCCGCTGCCGCTCATGCGCGCTTCGATGGCGACCCTTTCGTCCGGCGCCAGTTCGCCGATTTCCAGCAGGCCGTCGACGAACAGTCGAAGGCCCTTTTCCGTCGGCGCGCGTCCGGCGCTGGTGTGCGGCGCATAGAGCAGGCCCATGGTTTCCAGGTCCGCCATCACATTGCGGATCGAGGCCGGCGACAGCGCCAGCGGCAGGCGTTGCGAGAGCGTGCGCGAACCCACCGGTTCGCCCGAGGCGAGGAAGGCCTCGACCAGATGGCGGAACACCTCCCTTGGCCGTTCGCCAAGGGCTTTGTTCAGGGCCTGTGCATTCACCGCATCCAACGAATTAAGTTCCTGTTTTCGCGAATCTTATCGCCACCGGCCTGGAAGGATTTGCGCCCATGACGGCAAAGCCGCTAGGTAACGGCGCAACACGAAAACTTCAAGGCAAACAAGCATGCGCCCATCCAGCCGCGCAAACGACCAGATGCGTACCGTGAGCCTTGAAGCGGGTGTTGCCAAGCACGCCGAGGGCTCGTGCCTGGTCAAGTTCGGCAATACCCATGTGCTGTGCACCGCCAGCCTGGAGGAAACGGCGCCGGGCTTTCTGCGTGGAACCGGCAAAGGCTGGGTCACGGCGGAGTACGGCATGCTGCCGCGCTCGACCCATGAACGCATGCGGCGCGAAGCCGCGCAGGGCAAACAGTCGGGCCGCACCCTGGAAATCCAGCGCCTGATCGGCCGTTCCTTGCGCGCCGTGACCGACATGACGGCGCTGGGCGAGCGCCAGATCGTGATCGACTGCGATGTCATCCAGGCCGATGGCGGCACGCGCACCGCGTCGATCACCGGCGGTTTCATCGCGCTGCATCAGTGCATCGCGTTCATGAAAAAGACCGGCATGGTGACCAAGCCCGCGCTCAAGGACCATGTGGCGGCGATTTCCTGCGGCGTGTGGAAGGGCGAAGCGGTGCTCGATCTCGACTATGACGAGGACTCCACGGCGGAGACCGATGCGAATTTCGTGCTGACCGGCAGCGGCGGCTTGGTCGAACTGCAGGGTACGGCCGAAGGCGCGCCCTTCACAGACGAACAGTTCGCGCTGATGCTCAAGCTGGCGCGCAAGGCCGTCGCCGATCTCGTCGCATTGCAAAAGAAAACCATCGGGGCATGAAGCTTCACGCGGGCGAAACGCTGGTGGTGGCGAGCCACAATCAGGGCAAGGTGCGCGAGATCCGCGAGCTGCTTGTGCCGTTTCGCCTGCACGTCGTCGGTGCCAATGAGCTTGGGCTCGACGAGCCGGAAGAAACCGAAGACACGTTCGTCGGCAATGCGGTGCTCAAGGCGCGCGCCGCGGCGAACGCGACGCATCACATTGCTCTTGCGGACGACTCCGGCCTGGCGGTGACGGCGCTGGGCGGCGCACCGGGAATCTACTCCGCGCGCTGGGCCGGGCCGGACAAGGACTTTTCAATTGGGATGGCGCGGGTGGAACGCGAGTTGCGCGAGACGGGCGCCAGCGACACGTCCGCGAAATTCGTCTGTGTTCTCGCGCTCGCCGCTCCGCATGAACCGCCCCTGATCTTCGAGGGCGAAGTGCAGGGCCGCCTGGTGTTTCCCGGGCGCGGCTCGCACGGCTTCGGCTACGACCCGATTTTTGTTCCGCACGGCATGAGCCAGACGTTCGGCGAGATCGAGCCGGTGACCAAGCATGGCATGAGTCATCGCGCGCGGGCCTTCGAAAAGCTGGTCGCGAGCGATGTCTTCGCGTCATGAACGGTTTCGGCATCTATGTGCACTGGCCGTTCTGCACGGCTAAATGTCCCTATTGCGATTTCAATTCGCATGTCCGCACCAAGATCGACGAGAGCGGCTGGCTCGACGCCATCGTGCGCGAGCTGGAATGGACGGCGCAGCTGCAGGGCGCCGACCGTCCGATCGTCGAAACCATTTTCTTTGGCGGCGGCACGCCGTCCCTGATGCAGGGCTCGAGCGTTGCGCGCACGCTCGACACGATCGCGCGGCTGTGGCGCACGGCCAACGATGTGGAGGTGACGCTCGAGTCCAATCCGGCCAGCGCCGACGCGGCGCGCTTTCGCGACTATCGCGTGGCGGGTGTCAATCGCCTGTCCCTGGGCGTGCAGGCGTTGAACGACAAGGACCTGAAAATACTGGGCCGCCTGCACAATGTCGCCGAAGCCAAGACGGCGCTGGGCTTGGCGATGACGACTTTCGACCGCGTTTCGCTGGACCTGATCTATGCGCGCCCCAACCAGACGGTGGCGCAATGGCGCGCGGAACTCGCCGAAGCACTGGCGTTCGGCACCGATCATCTGTCGCTCTATCAACTGACGATCGAACCGGCGACGCCGTTCTTCGCCTTGCACAAGAGCGGCGCGCTGCAGATCCCGGATGAAGATCTTGCCGCGGAACTTTTCGAAACCACGCAAGAGATGACGCAAGCGGCGGGGCGTCCAGCCTACGAGATTTCCAATCATGCGCGGCCCGGCTCGGAAGCGCGGCACAATCTTCTCTACTGGCGCTACGGTTCGTACGCGGGCGTCGGTCCCGGCGCGCATGGCCGTCTCGACCTGAACGGATCGCGCGTGGCGACCCAAACGGCAAAACTCCCCGAACGCTGGCGTGAAGCGGTTTGCCGCGCCGGCCATGGCATGGTCGAGCGCGCGCAGATCGCGCCGGCCGATGCGGCGCGTGAGCATCTGCTGATGAATCTGCGCCTGGCCGAGGGCATCGATCTGGAGTCGTATCGCGCCCGCTGGGGAACCTCGCCCGACAAGGCCCGCATGGCCACACTCATCGCCGACGGATTGCTGCGCCTGGACGGTGATCGGCTGATCGCGACACCGCGCGGGCGATTGCTGCTCAACAGCGTGATCGCCGCGCTGGTGGGGTGAGCTCAAAATTCAACTCACTGTCATCCCCGGCCGAGTGAAGCGACAGCTTCGCGAGGGGAAGGGGACCCAGGCAGCAACTCACCTGAAAGGGCGACAGTGCAATGGCATGAACGCTGCCTTCCCAAGCCAAATGATTTGAACACCTGGGTCCCCTTCCCTCACTTCGCGCGCAACGCGCGAAGCTCGCCGGGGATGACAGCTGCGAGAGTGGCCTCCACGTCCCCGTGGCTCTGCGTGAAAAATTACATCGCACGCGCACAGCTGTTGGATAACTTCGCTCGAATTTACGTACGCTCATCGCAGCGTGGGTTGAATTCAATCGCGGGTTCGTCCCAACATTAAATTTGTTATCCACACTGATAAACGCGCGCGCCAATTCCCATTTCTGCTCGGAACGAAGATGAGGAAGGACACGCAACATCATTCACGGACTCGGTTGCCAAATTCCGATCCGACGATGACGTGAGAACAGACAGGCCCAGGATGCGATCTTGCGTGCATCCGTGCTGGCCGGCCCAAGGACGATGCGATCTTCCGCAACAGACCGCAGAGCGGTTGAGCGAAAGGTTCGGTCCGCAACAGGCCGATCGTGTGCAACGGCCGTAGTGGTTGGAGCGAAGGTGCCCGTGGTTGGCCGTGAAGGTCTTGCGTCGGCCTGCTGTGTAGCTTTTCGACTGGGGGTGGAATTTTCCGGCGCGCGATTTCAATCGCGCCGGCCAATCCCGCCCTTTTTTATTCAGGACCCGGATTTTTGGAACGTCTTCGGCGCGGGATCGATTTCATGAAAGCCATCCGGCATCACGGTCACCACGGAAAGACCACGCTCCGCCGTGCCGTCGGGATGGAAGCGGAAAATACCGTCGACGCCTGAAAACCCGTTCGGATCGGTCAGCGCCGCCCGCGTGAAGCGCATGTAGGGCCGACCCTTGGCCAGCAGCGCCACCAGCGAAATCGCGTCATAGGACAGCGCCGCGAGCGGCGGCGGGTTGGCACCGAAGGCGGTCCTGTACTTGTTCTGGAACGCGGCGTCGTCGGCCATCGGCGGTGCGGCAAACCAGCTGCCGGTCAGGGTCGGCTCGCTCAGATTGGCCGGATCGCTCCACAGGCCGGTGCCCAGCAGCTTGACCCTTTTCGTGTCGAGACCGCTCGCGCCCAGGGTCGGAGAAATCGCCCGCAATACCTGGCCGCCGAGCGGAATGAAGATCGCATCCGCATCGCCCTTGGCCACGGTCGTGGCCGGCTGGATCGCCGCGTCCACGCTGTAGGGAAAACGTTCGACGTCGCCGATCTCGCCTCTGGCCTGCGTGACAGCGGAATTGAACGCTTCGATCGTCACGTCGCCATAGGGCGTGCTGGCGGAAAGCGCCGCGAATTTGTGATGCCCCCGCGCCGCGGCATAGGAGATGATGCGATCGACATCATTGTCGGGCAAGAAGCCGAGCAGAAAAATCCCGTCGCCGGCGACGCTTTTGTCGGTGGAGAAAGCCAGCACCGGCACGCCGCGGTCGCGCGCTTCATGCGCGATCGCTTTCACCGACGTGGCAAAGAGCGGCCCGATGAGAATTTCCGCGCCCTGGTCCAGCAACTTGACGGCCGCCGCCTCCGAGCTCTCCGCAGAATTGCCTTCGTCGGCGGTCATCAGGACGATGTCCTGATTGCCGGAATCGTAGAGCGCCAGCTCGGCGGATTTCAGCATCGCCGTGGCCAGCGCCTTCACGCCCGAGGTCGTGCTGGCCAACGGCAGCAAGATGCCGACGCGGACCGGCGTGCGATCGGCGGGCAGGTTCGCAAGGGTCGTGAAGTTCGGCAGGTTTCCGGTCAGCGGACGGGTGGGCTGCGTGCCAATGTATTCTGGGGCAGGGGGTGGTGGCGGCGGTGCCTTGGTCTGGCACGCGGTCAGCGCTATCGCTGCGGCTCCGGCAATGGCAAAAAGGCGGGCGGCACGGGTCAACTCGGCAAGACGGAATGGAACGGGCATCGAAAGCTCCTCTGAGCGGCGACCCTAAGGCTTTGGGCGCATTCCGTAAATCGGGCGGCGAACTGGCGCCCGGCCTTTATGTTACCGCAACGCCGATCGGTAACGCCCGCGACATCACGTTGCGCGCACTCGATGTGCTGGCCGGCTGCGATTTGATTGCCGCCGAAGACACCCGCGTCAGCGCGAAACTCCTGGCCATCCACGGCATCGCCCGGCCGCTTGCCGCCTACAACGATCACAATGGGGCCCGCGAACGGCCCAAGCTGCTCGCCCGCCTCAAGCATGGCGCGCGCATTGCCCTGATCAGCGATGCCGGCACGCCGCTCGTCTCCGATCCCGGCTACAAGCTGGTGCGCGAGGCGCTGGCGGAAGGCGTGGCCGTGCACGCCATTCCCGGCGCCTCGGCGAGCTTGACGGCATTGGCGCTGGCCGGACTTCCCACCGACCGCTTCCTGTTCGTCGGATTTTTGCCGACCAAGAGCGGCGAGCGCGGTACCGCACTGGCCGAGCTGAAGGATATTCGCGCCACATTGATCTTCTTCGAATCGGCGCAGCGGCTGGGCGAAAGCCTGGCGCAGATGTCCGAGGTACTCGGCGACCGTGCCGTGGCGGTGACGCGCGAACTGACCAAGCTGCACGAAGAAGTGCGGCGCGGCACATTGCGCTTTCTGGCGTCGCGATACGCGCAGGAAACCCCGCCGAAGGGCGAAGTCACGATCCTTGTCGGCCCGCCGGCCGGGCAACAGGCCGATACTGCACGCATCGATGCGTTGCTCGACAAGGCCTTGCCGTTCATGCCGGTGAAGGCGGCGGCGGAACTGATCGCCGAGGCCTTGAACGTGCCGCGCAAGGAAATCTATCGGCGCGCACTGGACAAGAAGAACGATGCCGACTGACCGCTTCACCCAAACGCGCCGGGCGGCGGAAGCGCGCGGCCGCAGCGGCGAAACTCTGGCGGCGCTGCTGCTGCAATTGAAGTTCTATCGCATTCTGGGCCGGCGGGTACGCACGCGCGCCGGCGAGATCGATCTCATCGCCCGCTCGCCGTCCGGCGTTTTGTGCTTCATCGAGGTCAAGGCGCGTGCCGACGATCGCGCCGCCGTCGAGTCGGTGGGACGGCGCCAACGCGCCCGCATCGAACGCGCGGCGTCGCTCTTCGTCGCGGGCAAACCAGATCTCGCCAGGAAGGGCATGCGGTTCGACATCGTCACGGTGGCACCGCTGCCCCGGCACATCCGCGACGCGTGGCGGCCATGAACCCGGAGCCTCTGGAATATCTGCGGCGCCTGGGCGATGGCGGCGACGGTCCGCACGATATTGCGCGCGGCGCTCTCATGCTGGCGGCGCTCGATCATCCCAAGACCATACTGGAATCCTATCTCGCGCATCTGCAGGAGATCGAAGACGCGATGCGGGCGGAGTCGGGCCTGATCCGCCGCGTCGGCGACGGCGCGCGCGCGGTCGCCGGCCTGCTCGTCGGACGGCTGGGCTATGAAGGCGACCGGCTGGAATACGACAATCCGCGCAACGCCGATCTGATCGCGGTGATCGACCGGCGGCGCGGCCTGCCGGTGGCGCTCGGCATACTCTACATTCACGCGGCGCGCGCCGCCGGGATGCGGGCCAGCGGCCTCAACACGCACAGCCATTTCGTCCTGCGCCTGTCGCACCGCGGCGACGATGTCGTGCTAGACCCGTTCCATGGCGGCGCCGTGGTCGATCGCGAGCGCATGCCGGTCGAACTCAGAGCCGATGATGCAGGACTTGCGGAGCCGGTCAGCGATACCGATGTCTTGTTGCGGCTGCAGAACAACCTCAAGATGCGCGCGCTGAATGCCGGAGATCCCGAACGCGGACTGGAAATGGCGCGCCGCATGGTGCTGATCGCACCGCGCCGGTCCGACCTGTGGTTCGATCTGGCGCGGCTGAATGAAGCGATGGGCGTGCTGGGCGCGGCGCGCAAGGCCTATGAAACGTGTCTGGAACTGGCGCAATCGGACGAAGGGTTTCACAACGAGGCGGCGATTTCCCTGTCGCACCTCAAACGCCGGCTGAATTAGAGGTCAATGATGCTCAGCGTTGCGATTCAGATGGATCCGATCGAGAAGATCGACATCGCCGGCGATTCGACGTTCGCCCTGGCGCTCGAAGCGCAGTCGCGCGGCCATACGCTCGTTTATTACGGACCGCGCGATCTGACATTCCGCGAAGGCAGGGTGACGGCGCGGGTTCGTCCGCTGTCCGTGCGCGCCGTGAAGGGCGATCATTTCACGCTCGGCGAGGCGCGCGTCTTCGACCTGTCGCAGGCCGATGTGGTGCTGATGCGCCAGGACCCGCCGTTCGACATGGCCTACATCACCGCCAGCCATGTGCTCGAGCACATTCATCCGAAGACCCTGGTGGTCAACGACCCCGGCCAGGTGCGCAACGCGCCGGAAAAAATCTTCGTTACCCAGTTCCGCGACTTGATGCCGCCGACCTTGATCACGTCGGACCGGCTGGAGATCAATGAGTTTCGCGCCCAGCACAAGGACATCATCCTCAAGCCGCTGTACGGCAATGGCGGCGCCGGGGTGTTTCGCGTGAAGCCGGATGATGAAAATCTCGGCGCGCTGCTGGAGATGTTTACCCAGTTCTACCGCGAGCCGGTGATCGTGCAACGCTATTTGCCGGACGTGCGAAGGGGCGACAAGCGCATCATACTTGTCGATGGCGAATTTGCCGGCGCGATCAACAGGGTCCCCGCGATCGGCGAGGCGCGCTCCAACATGCATGTCGGCGGCCGTCCCGAAGCCACGACATTGACCAAGCGCGAGCAGGAAATCTGCGCCGCGCTGGGGCCGGAACTGAAGCAACGCGGTCTCATCTTCACGGGCATCGATGTGATCGGCGGGCATCTGACCGAGATCAACGTCACCTCGCCCACCGGCATCCTCGAAGTGCGCCGCTTCGGCGGGCCAGACATCGCCAAGCTCATCTGGGATGCCATCGAACGGCGCAAGAAGGTATAATCGCTGTGCCTTTAAGGGCCGGTTTTGCGGTCCTATATCGGTTCTGCAACCTCATTGCCCCTGACGTTCCATGATCACTCTGCGAAAATCCGGCGAGCGCGGCGCAACCAAGATCGGCTGGCTCGACTCCAAACACTCATTCTCGTTCGGCGACTATCACGATCCGGCGCATGAAAGCTTCGGAGCGCTGAGAGTCATCAATGAGGACTGGATCGCCGGCGGCGGCGGCTTTGCGCCGCACGGCCATAGGGACATGGAGATCGTCACCTACCTGATCGACGGCGCGCTGCAGCACAAGGATTCCATTGGCGGCGGCGGCGTCATCCGCCCCGGCGAGATCCAGCGCATGAGCGCGGGACGCGGCATCGTGCACTCCGAGTTCAACGCGTCAAAGGACCATACCGCGCATTTGCTGCAGATCTGGATCATGCCTTCCAGGGCGGGTCTTGAGCCTTCCTACGAACAGAAGACGATCGATCCGGCCGCGATCCGCAATCGCTTCGGCCGCATCGCCGCGCCCGATCCGGCGGCGAACGAAGTGCGCCTGGTGCAGGATGCGCAGATCTGGTCGGCGAAGCTCGACAAGGATGTCGAAGCTGTCCATCCGCTCGCCGAAGGCCGCCGCGCCTGGCTGCAGGTGGTGGCG